>NZ_JBSGVS010000015.1:0-138673 GCF_053608565.1 Streptomyces sp. NPDC055025 | reverse complement strand
GGTGTGGTGCGTACGGTACGGCCGCGCGCGGCGCGCGCCCGGCCGCCCCGAGCGGATCAGCCCGATCAGCCCGATCAGCCCGATCAGCCCGATCGGCCCGGTCAGCCCGCCATCGGCTCACCGGTCTCCAGCAGCGACTTGAGGTCGCTGAGCACCATCGCCCAGCCGCCGCCCGACTCCTTGATCTCACCGGCGATCTGCGCCGCGTGGACCGGGGCGTCGGTGACATCGTGCGTCACGGTCAGCTTGATGACGCCCCCGTACGGCTCTTCCTCGATCTCGTAGGTGAGCCGCGTGAACGGTTCGGCCGCCAGCGCCGGAGAGAAGAGCATGCGGTACGTCTGGACCAGCCTGCGCGGGGGTTCGGCCTCGATGATCTCGCCCTCGACGATCCGCTCCGGCGCGCCGTGCCGGCGCATCTCGTCGCTCGACAGCACCTGGTACGCACCGCCGGCGCGCAGCTCGAACTCGCCCACGCAGCGGTAGCCGTACTTCGCGTTCCACTCCGGCTGGGTGATCGCGTCCCAGACCGCCTGGGGTGTCGCCTTGATGTAGACTTGGTGGATCCGGACGGTCGTGGTCTTCTCGGCCGTGGCTGTCATGTGTTCCCCTCCAGCTCGTTCTTGAGCTCTGTGAGCGCCGTCACCTGACGCTCGGTGTACTTGTCGATCCACCGGTCGTGGATCAACCGGATCGGTACGGGGTTCAGGAAGTGCAGCTTCTCCCGGCCCGATCTGCGCGTGACGACAAGCCCCGCCTCCTCCAGCACCTTCAGGTGCTTCATCGCTCCGTACCGCGTCATCTCCACCTCGGACTCCAGCTCGGTCAGCGTGCGTCCGTCGCGCGCGAAGAGCAGATCCAGCAGGAAACGGCGCGTCGGATCGGCCAGCGCCTTGAAGACACGGTCGTCGTCGCTCACGGATCCAGAATAGGTGACCAAAAGGTCACATGTAAAGCGCGGTTTCCGGGGAAGGAGGTACTCAAGTGGGGGGTGTGGGGCGCCTGGTGGACCGTCCCGGTGTGATGTACGTCTTGCGGGGCGTGACGCGCATCTCTTCGCCACCACACGGCCCACCGCGACCGCTAACCTCCGGCAGAGCACTCGGATGTAAACAGGCGTTAAGGCTCAAAGAAGAGCCGAAGAAGAATCGTGGGGTGTCACGTGGCCAGGAAGCTCGCCGTCGTCGGGGCCGGACTCATGGGGTCCGGGATCGCGCAGGTCTCCGCGCAGGCGGGCTGGGAGGTCGTGCTGCGGGATGTCACCGACGCGGCGCTGGCCCGGGGGATCGAGGGCATCAAGGGCTCGTTCGGGCGGTTCGTCGAAAAGGGCAAGCTCGAAGAGGCCGACGCGGACGCGGCTCTCGCCCGGATCACCACGACCACCGATCTGGACGCCGTCGCCGACGCGGACATCGTCGTCGAGGCCGTCTTCGAGAAGCTCGACGTCAAGCACGAGATCTTCCGGGCGCTCGACAAGCTCGTACGGGACGACGCCGTCCTCGCCTCCAACACCTCCGCCATCCCGATCACCAAGATCGCGGCGGTGACCGGGCGCCCGGAGCGTGTCGTCGGTACGCACTTCTTCTCGCCGGTGCCGATGATGCGTCTCTGCGAGCTGGTGCGCGGCTACAAGACGAGCGACGAAACCCTCGCCACCGCGCGGGAGTTCGCCGAGTCGGTGGGCAAGACCTGCATCGTCGTCAACCGCGATGTGGCAGGCTTTGTGACCACACGACTGATCTCCGCGCTCGTGGTCGAGGCCGCCAAGCTCTACGAGTCGGGCGTCGCGTCCGCCGAGGACATCGACACCGCCTGCAAGCTGGGGTTCGGTCACGCCATGGGGCCGCTCGCCACCGCCGATCTGACCGGTGTCGACATCCTCCTCCACGCGACCGGCAACATCTACACCGAGTCGCAGGACGAGAAGTTCGCCCCGCCGGAGCTGATGCGCCGGATGGTGGACGCGGGTGACATCGGCCGCAAGAGCGGGCAGGGGTTCTACAAGCACTGAGCCACGCACCGAGCCGCGTCAAGCCGTTTCGGTATCACCCCACGGGGTGATTTTGGTATCGGTTCGCTTACGGACGGCAACTTCTCCGCCCACGGGGCAGTCAGTTGTTGGAAGACAGAACAGACACGGAGTACGGAAGCACTCATCGGGGAGCGCATATGCACATCAGGGGCGACCACGCCGAGCTGGTCGTCGGGGGCCGCCTCGACGTTCGCAGCGCGGCGGACGCCCGTACGGTCCTGCACTCGGCCGTCGACGACGGAGCCGGCGATCTGGTGCTGGACCTGACCGAGCTGGACTCCTGGGACGCCACCGGACTCGGCGTCATCATGGGAGCCCACCGGCGCGCGGGGCGGTGCGGACGCAGACTTGTGCTGCGCGGCGTCCCGCCGCAGATGCAGCGACTGCTCGTGGCCACCCGATTGCACCGCATTCTCGCCATCGAGGGCGGAATCGCCGCAGAGTCGCTGCCGAGGGTCTGACCCGGCCAGACCGCGCAATCCTCATGAGACCGTGATGTCTTGGACGGGGTGGTACCCCGGCTGTTCACGGATACTGTGCGGAGGTCTAGGGTTCGGCCGTCTGCCGATGACCGACCCATGGAGCAGATACCGGACCAGAAGCGACAGATGGGCGTGCGCGGCCGGGGGCAACGGCACGCCACGATCTGGGGGGCTTTCCACCATGGACCCGATGAGCCGGGGACCGGAAGAGTACGGCCACGACAACGAGCGGTTCGACGACGGGCGTCCCGACGGCCCGCGCGCCGGCGGTACGAGCGCCGACGGCGACCGCTACGGCGATGACCGCTTCGGCGGTGAGCGCTTCGGCGGTGAGCGCGGGCGTAACGAGCCCGTCGACGGAGCGCAATACGACGGTCCGCGCGACAGTCCCCGCTACGGCTACGAACCCGCCGCCGGCGAGAGCCGGTACGACGACGGGCGTTATGAGGACAGGCGCGGGGACGGCGCTCGCCACGAGGACGGGCGCGCGGACGACGGGCGCTACGAAGACGCCCACCCCGAAGACGCCCGCTATGAGGGCGCCGGGTACGAGGACGCCCGCCCTGAAGACGCCCGCTACGAGGGCGCCTCTTACGAAGCCGCCTCCTACGAGGACGCACGCCCCGCCGAGAGCTCCGACTTGCGGCGCCCGCCCCGCGTCGAGATCACCCCCGCGATCACCGCGGCGCTCGCCCCCAGGCCCGCCCCCGCCCCGCCCCCGGCGATCACCCCCGCCCTGGCACATCTCAAGGGCGGATCCGGCACACCCCAGCCCGCCCGTACGGTCCAGCTCGTCTCGGGCGACCTGCTGCTGACCGTCAACCCCGTCGACGGCAGCGAGATCGAACTCTGCCCGCCGGGACGGCGCCCCGCCGCCCCCGCCCGGCGCACCGCCGAGGAGCGCGCCGCTCTCCAGCGCGCCGGCCGCCCGCCCGTACCGCCGGGACCCGCCGCACCCCCGCTGCCACTGCTGGAGCGCGCCGAGGAACGCGCCCGGCTGACCGGGCTGCTGGGCCGTGGCCGCTCCGTCCGTCTCACCGGGCCCGCCGGCTCAGGACGTACCGCACTGCTCGAAGCCGTCGCGGCGGACTGCGCGAACCTCGCGCCCGACGGTGTCGTACGTCTCTCCGGCCATCACCGCACCACCACCGAACTGCTCCACGAGCTGTACTCCGCCGTATACAAGGCGGCCCTCCGGCGGCCCGACCGCGCGGAACTGCTCACCCTCGTCCACGGCATCGGCGCGGTCGTCGTCCTCGACGATCTGGAGCTGGGCGGCGAGGCACTGGACGAACTGCTGGGCGCGACCCCCGAGTGCGCCTATCTGCTCGCCCCCGTCCCGGGCGCCGAGGCGCCCTCGGCCGACGCGCGGCTGGACGAGGTCACCCTCGGCGGGCTCGGCCGCGGCACCTCGCTGGAGCTGCTGGAGCGCGCCGTCGAACGCCCCCTCACCGACGAGGAGGCGAACTGGTCGGGCGACCTCTGGTTCGAGTCCGAGGGCCTGCCCCTGCGCTTCGTACAGGCCGGCGCGCTGCTGCGGCAGCGCGACCAGCTGCGGGGCGGTCCCGAGGCCTTCGACGAGTTCGAGCCCTTCGAACCGTCCATCGGCGAGACCCCGGTCAGTACGCCCGACGGATACGACATACCCCTGCCCAGCCTCGGTGAGGGCGCCGCGCCCGCGGCCCTGCTCGCCTCCCGGCTGAGCGAGGCGGCCCGCGCCACCCTGCGCTTCGCCGTCGCGCTCGGCGGCGAGGTGCCGCACCAGGCACATCTGCCGGCCCTGGTGGGCGACACCCACGCGGACGCCGCGCTCGGCGAGTTGATGAGCTGCGGACTGCTCACCCCGGTCGGCGCGCGCTACCGGCTCGCCACCGGTGTGGTCGCGCAGCTGGAGGCGAAGGGGTACGGCGACGACGCCGCGGCCCACGCGCGGACCGCCGCACAGCACTACGCCTGGTGGACCGGGCATCCCTCGGTCACCCCCGAGCGCGCCGCCGCCGAGGCCGACGCCATCCTCGCCGCGCTGGGCCCCCTGGTGCCCGGCCAGGAAGCGGGTCACCCGAGCGCCGCCGTACTGCTGGCGCGCAGCGCCGCGCCCGCGTTCCTCGCGGGTCTGCACTGGGGCGCCTGGGAACGGGTCCTGCGGGCCGGCTCCGAGGCCGCGAGACTCGCCGGAGAGGTCGCCGAAGAGGCGTACTTCCACCATGAGCTGGGCGTGCTCGCGCTCTGTGTCGGGAATCTGGACCGGGCCCGCGCCGAGCTGGAGGCGTCGATCGGTATGCGGGGCGCCGTCGCCGACAAGGCCGGCACGGTCGCGGGCCGCCGCGCCCTGGCCCTGGTCACGGACCGCGAGGGCGCGGCCGGACCGTCCGGCGCACACACTCCCGTGGGGGAGGGGACGGCGGTCGTACGGTACGAGGGCCCGCCGCCGCTCACCTCCACGCCCGCGCCGGGCGCCGCGCCGCTCGCGCTGCCGGGACCGTCCGGGGCCGGCGCGGGCTCCGCGGCGAGTACGCCCCTGGTGACCCGCCGGGACACTCCCGTATCCGCGCGCGCACCTCACCCCGCCTCCAAGGCCCCGGCGCACGGCCGCCGTCCGGCGCTCGGCGGCGCCCGGCGCAATCTGGTCGCGGCGGGCGCGGGCGCGGTGCTCGCGGCCGTGCTGGGCACGGTGGTGACGCTGGGCGCGACCTCGGGCAACGGCACCTCGCAGCCGGACCGGGTCAGCACGGAACCGTCCCCGGATCCGGAGGAGGGCGACAACGGTCTGCCGGCCGACCAGCCCGCCGCCGACACGACCCGGGGCCCCGGCGGCGGCCGTACGGGGCAGGGCGCACCCGCCGCGGGACCGACGGACAGCGGCACCCCCTCGGGTACGGCGTCGGCCTCCGACAGCCCCCCGGGCGGCGGTTCGACCCCCGGTGGCGGCGGTTCGCCGTCCGCACCGGGCGAGACGCCGAAGCCGTCGTCCAAGCCGTCGACGCCACCGACGTCCGGCGGCACTTCGGGCACTCCTTCGACGACCCCGACGACTCCCACGGACCCGCCGTCGGTGACGCCCTCGGAGAGTGCTTCGGAGCCGTCGCAGCCCGCGACGGCGAGCGACATGTCCCCGAGCCTCAGCGCGGGCGCCACGGAGCCCGGCACCATCTCCCCCGGCACCGGCACACCGGCCTGACGCCCCGTCAGCCGGACACGGGCTGTACACGATGTGGGGGCCGCTCCGGAGAGCGGCCCCCACATCGGTGTCAATGGTGTGCCGGACGCGGTGGCCGGACCGTACCCGGGGCGCCGAGTCCGGGCGCCACGGGCGCCCGGGTGCCAGAAGGCGTCAGAAGACCTCGGCAGGTGTGCCGGAAGGCATCAGAAGGTGTGCCGGAAGGTGTGTCAGAAGAGACGGAGCTTGTCGTCCTCGATACCGCGCAGCCCGTTGTAGTCGAGTACGACACAGCCGATCCCGCGGTCCGTCGCCAGCACCCGCGCCTGCGGCTTGATCTCCTGAGCCGCGAACAGGCCCCGCACCGGGGCGAGATGGGGGTCGCGGTTGAGCAGTTCGAGATACCGCGTGAGCTGCTCGACACCGTCGATCTCACCGCGCCGCTTGATCTCCACCGCCACCGTCACCCCGTCCGCGTCCCGGCACAGGATGTCCACCGGGCCGATCGCCGTCGGGTACTCACGGCGGATCAGGGTGTATCCGTCGCCGAGCGTCTCGATACGGTCCGCGAGCAGCTCCTGGAGGTGCGCTTCCACGCCGTCCTTGATGAGACCGGGGTCGACGCCCAGCTCATGCGAGGAATCGTGGAGTACTTCCTCCATGGTGATGATCAGTTTCTCGCCCGCTTTGTTCATGACGGTCCATACACCGGCGTCGTTGTCGGCGCCTTCCTTGAGGGTGCACGGCGGTGACATCCAGTTCAGGGGTTTGTACGCCCGGTCGTCGGCGTGGATGGACACACTGCCGTCCGCCTTGACCAGGATGAGACGGGGAGCGGAGGGCAGGTGGGCGGTGAGCCGGCCCGCGTAGTCCACGGAGCAGCGGGCAATGACGAGACGCATGGTCGGCAACGCTACTCGACCGGCGAGCCCCCGCGCGATTCGCCCCGGAAGCCCCCGTTCGTTATTGGCCGGTTGTGTTCCCATTCTCCTGGTGCCGTCCCTGCTGCGCGCCTAACGTGGAAGCAGGAGGTCGCCGGTCGTGCACGCTGCGTCGTCGTCGCCTCCTTCCCTGCCCGGAAGACCCCGCTTCCCGGGGTCGCGAGAGGAGAACCCATGTCGCTCGACGTCTCACCGGCACTGTTGGATCAGGCCGAGCGAGGCGAGGTCGATGAAGTGGCTTTCGTCGACTGCGTCCGGACCTCCCTGCCCTACGCATGGGAGATGATCAGTTCTCTGGTGGCAGAGCTGAAGGTGGACGGTGGACCTTTCGCCGACAACCAGACGCCCCCGCCGGACGAGCAGGCGCGCGGTCAGCTGCTGCGCGCGCTCGCGAGTGACGCGATTCGCGGTGCGCTCCAGCGGCACTTCGGAGTGCGTCTCGCTTTTCAGAACTGCCACCGCGTCGCGGTGTTCCCACTGGACACCTCGGTCGACGAGCGGCTGGCCCGCTTCACCTCGGTGAGGGCCCAGTTGCTCAACCAGTCTCCCGAACTCAGGGACTGCTGAGGTCCCTTGCTGCCGCTCCGCGCACCGGGGAGGTGTCGTGGGTGCAGGAGCGGCAGCAGTTCGAGCGGCGGCGGTCCGGGCGGCAGCGGTCCGGGCTTCGTACGTATCGCGTACGGCGGACGGCCGGCGGGCGTACGGCTCGTCAGCAGAGCGCCGGCAGCACCTCCGTGCCCAGCCGCTGTATGTTCTCCTGCGTCGCCGTGAGATCGCCCGACCCCTCGACGAGCAGCGCGAAGCGGCTGATGCCCGTACGCTCCGCGGTCGCCGTGAGCCGGTCCACGGCCAGCCGGGGCGGTCCCACCGGATGCAGCCCGCACAGCAGTTCCGTGTACTCCACGGGATCCCGCATCGACCGCGGCCGGCCGTCGACCGTGACATGGGCGCCCAGACCCTGCCGGAGCCAGCCGGGCATCGCCTTGACGAGCGTCTCCGCCGCCTCGGCCCGGCCGTCCGCGATCTGCGCCACCCCGACCGAGACATGCGCGGCGCCCTCGATCTCCTCGGCGCTGCGGCCCGCGGCGCGCGCGTGCGTACGCCACAGTCCGACCATCTCCGCCTTCTCCTCGTCGCCGCAGTGCATCCCCAGCAGCATCGGCAGACCGTGCTCGGCGGCCAGCCGTACGGTCTTCGGGGAGGTGCAGGCGATGACCACCTCCGGCCCCGTCGTGTCCAGCAGTTCATCCGGTCTGGGTACGACGGGGACCTCGCGGAACCGGTACCGCTCACCCGTGGCCGAGACACACGGCTCGCTCAGCCAGCGCAGCAGCAGGCCGAGGGATTCGGGGAACCCGCGCTCGTACGCCGCCAGACCGGAGCCGAAGACCTCCAGATCGACCCAGGGACCGCCCCTGCCCACACCGAGTGTGAACCGCCCCCCGGACACCAGATGCAGCAGCGCCGCCTGCTCGCCCAGCGCCACCGGATGCACGTTCGGCAACACACTGACCGCCGTGCCCACCCGGATCCCCCGGGTGCGGCCGAGGAGCAGCGCGGCCAGTGTGACGGCCGACGGACATACCCCGTACGGTACGAAGTGGTGCTCGGCCAGCCAGACGGCGTCGAGTCCGCACTCCTCGGCCAGTTCGGCGGTGCGCACCGCCCGGTTCAGTGCCTCTCCCTGTCCCTGACCAGGGAACTGAGCGGACAGGACAAAAGCTCCAACACGCATCGCCTTCTGCCTCCTTGCGGCCGGCGCGACTCCCCTACGGGCAACAACGCCTGACACGTGCCAAAGGCACGGCCACCCATAAAAGTTATGCGATTGTCCGTTAAGTCTGTTCTGTGAGTCCGGACATCCTGAGCCGTCCGGGGCGTCTACCCGGTGGCACGGGTCGTAGGCTGGGAGTGGAACCGTGCTGTCTGCCCCGTGAGGTGTCCTGTGTCCCCGCGCCGCAACCGCCCCCGAGGCGGCGAGAAACCGACCGAGCGAGCCGGTGAGGCGGGGGACAGGTACGGCGGGTTCCAGCGGTCGGAGTCATGGCAGGGCGAGGAGTGGTCGGTCCGCCATGTCGCCGGCGCGAGCGCCGAGGGCAAGCGGTACCGCTGCCCGGGGTGCGACCAGGAGATCCCCTCCGCCGTGCCGCATGTGGTGGCCTGGCCCGAGTACGGCGGCGTGGAGGACCGGCGGCACTGGCACCAGTCCTGCTGGAACGCGAAGGACCGCCGTACCTCACGGGTACAGCGGTCCCGTAACGCCCCCAAGTACTGAGCCGTACATTCCCCCGGGAGACCCGGAGGACCCGGAGGCCGGGAGGACCCGGAGACCGGAAGGCCGGGGCGCTCTAGACGTCGCGTTTGTCGAGGGCGAGGCAGGCACCGGCCAGCGCGACGGCCGTCACCCCCAGCAGGATCCACAGCGGCTCCCAGCCCCGGGGGCCGGACGAGCTCGCGATACCGGCGGTGTCGGTGTAGAAGACCGAGAGCTGGTTCGGGATCGAGTACTCGAACAGCGAGTCACGCAGCCCGTTGAGCGAGTCCGAGAACATGAACATCGCCAGCACCAGCGGCAGCAGGACCACACCGATCATGACCGTGATCGCCCCCGCCGAGTGCCGGACCAGCGCGCCGACCGCCATGGACAGCAGTCCGAGCGTGGCCAGATAGAGGCTGATGCCGACCGTCGCCCGGAACCAGGCGGCGGCGTCGGGCGAGGCGGTGTCCACGATCGCGGTCTGGAGCGCGGCCACGGTCATCGTGGTCACGGCCGTGATCACGAAGACCAGGACGAAGAAGACGATCGCCTTGGCGGCCAGTACCCGGACCCGGCTGGGGCACGCCGTCAGGGTCGTACGGATCATGCCCGTGCCGTACTCCGAGGCGATGGTCATCACACCCAGCGTGATCACACACATCGAGCCGAGCAGCACGCCGAAGAAGCCGAGGGCGAGCACGGACTCGTCGTCGGCGATCCGGCTCTCCGCGGAGGCCACGATCACCGCGGCGAGCAGTCCGATACCCACCATCAGCGCGACCATGACGCCGAGCGTCCACATCGTGGACCGTACGGACCGGAGCTTGGTCCACTCCGAGGCCAGCGCGTCACCGAGATGGGTCCGGCGGGCCGGGATCGGCGAGACATAACCGCCGGCGGAACCGTTCTGCCCCGCTGAGGACTGCTGGGGGACCTGGTGCGGGGTCCGCGGGGGGACCTGCTGGTACGGGGTCGTCATCGGGCGTCCTCGGTGCTGTCGCGCTTCGTCGTGTCCGGGGCGGGGGCCGTGGTGGCCGGGGCGGGCGTGGGAGGCGTCACGGCCGGGGCAGCGGCGGGGGCCGCCGTCGCCGGGACGTCACGCGCGTACGGGTTGTCTCCGGGCGGTGGCGGGGGATACCAGCCCTGCTGCGGCACATCCGGGACGGCCGGCAGCGCGTACCCGGGCGGCTGCTGCTGGAACCCGGCGAGCGCGTCGGCCGTCGAGCGGTAGTCCACGGCGCTCTGGGTCATCCGCATGTACGCCTCCTCCAGCGAGGCCTGGTGCGGGGAGAGCTCCCAGAGCCGGATGTCCGCCCCGTGCGCCAGATCGCTGATCCGGGGCAGTGTCAGCCCGGTGATCCGCAGCGCGCCGTCCGGCTCGGAGAGCACCTGGCCGCCCGCCTCGGTGAGCGCGGACTTGAGCTTCTCGCGGTGCTCCGGGCCGCCCGGCGCGACCCGCACCCGCGCGAAGTCCGCCGAATTGGCCGAGATGAAGTCCTTGACGCTCATGTCGGAGAGGAGCTGACCGCGCCCGATCACGATGAGATGGTCGGCCGTGACAGCCATCTCACTCATGAGATGCGAGGAGACGAAGACCGTACGGCCCTCGGCGGCGAGCTGCTTCATCAGATTGCGGACCCAGAGGATGCCCTCGGGATCGAGACCGTTGACCGGCTCGTCGAAGAGCAGCACCTGCGGGTCGCCCAGCAGCGCCGCCGCGATCCCCAGCCGCTGGCCCATACCGAGCGAGAAGCCCTTGGAACGCTTTCTGGCCACATCCTGGAGACCGACGACCCCGAGCACCTCGTCGACCCTGGTCGCCGGGATCCCGGAGAGCTGGGCCAGTGAGAGCAGATGGTTGCGCGCGCTGCGCCCGCCGTGCACCGCCTTGGCGTCGAGCAGCGCGCCCACCTGGCGTGGTGCGTTCGGCAACTGCCGGAAGGGATGTCCGCCGACCGTCACATGGCCGGCGCTCGGCTGGTCGAGTCCGAGGATCATCCGCATGGTGGTCGATTTGCCGGAACCGTTGGGGCCCAGGAACCCGGTCACCGATCCGGGCCGTACCTGGAAGGAAAGGTTGTCCACGGCCGTCTTGGCGCCGTAGCGCTTCGTCAGGCCGACTGCCTCGATCATTCTCCAGCCCCATCGACAGGTCAGGTCGTCGGGGCAGTCGCCGTTCCCGGCTGAAAACCCCCGTAAGAGTTAGGAGGATATCCGGGCCTTGACGGTTGCGGCCAAGTCGTTCAGGCGGAGAGTCGGTGACGAACGGGCTACGCGCCCCCTGGCGAACGCGCTACCCGCCCCATGGCGAAGGGGCCACGCGCCCCATGGCGAACGCGCTAGGCGTCCCGCTTCTTGAGGACGAGATACCCGCCCAGGAGGGCCGCCGCGACCCAGAGGACCAGGATCCCGAGACCGCCCCAGGGGCCGTACGGAGCCGCCTCGGAGTTCATGGCGTCCGGCACCACCTGCAAGATCCTGGAGCCCGCCCGGTCGGGGAAGTAGTGCGCGACATCCTTCGCGACCGGGACGGCCGCGAGGATCTGGGAGACGAGGAAGAAGAACGGCATCAGGATGCCGAGCGAGAGGATCGAGCTGCGCAGCATCGCGGCCACGCCCATCGAGAAGAGGGCGATCAGCGCCATGTAGAGACCGCTGCCGATCACCGCGCGCAGCACATTCGGCTCCCCGATGCCGGTGCCGTGCTCACCGAGCAGCGCCTGTCCGAGGAAGAACGCCAGAAAGCCGGTGACGAGCCCCACCACCAGGGCCAGCGCCCCGGCCACCAGGACCTTGGCGAAGAGGAAGGTGGCCCGCCGCGGTACGGCGGCGAGCGAGGTACGGATCATGCCCGAGCTGTACTCGGAGCCGACCACCAGCACCCCGAAGACCACCATCGCGAGCTGGCCCAGCACCATCCCCGAGAAGCTGGTGAGCGTCGGATCGAAGGTCGCCCGCTGCGGTGCCGACAGGTCGTCGAACGTCGAGTTCAGCAGCGCGGAGAGGGCCGCGCCCAGGGCCACGGTCACCACCAGGGCGCTGATCAGCGTCCAGGTGGTGGAGGAGACCGTACGGATCTTGGTCCACTCGGAGCGGAGGACCGCGGTTACCGACGCCATGGTCAGACTCCCTTGCCCTGGTCGTCCTGACCGGCGCCGGGGTCCTGGCCCGGTGCGGGCGGCGGTGGCTGCGGCGCGCCCCACCCCTGCCCGGCCGGCGGCTGCCCGCCCTCGGGGCCCGCGTGGGCGTGGTACTCCACCGACTCGGCCGTCATCTGCATGAACGCTTCTTCGAGCGAGGCGCGCTGGGCGCTCAGCTCATGCAGCACGATCCCGTTACGGGCCACCAGCTCCCCCAGCTCCTCGGTGGAGGCCCCGTCGATCTCCAGCACCCCGCCGTCGGCCTCGACCGCGGTGAAGCCCGCCGAGTGCAGTACGTCCTTCAGCCGCTCCCGCTCCGGTGAACGCAGCCGGGCGTAACTGCGGGAATTCTCCCGGATGAAGTCCGCCATCGAGGTGTTCGCCAGCAGTCTGCCCTGCCCGATCACGATCAAGTGATCGGCGGTCAGTGCCATTTCACTCATGAGATGGCTGGAGACAAAGATCGTCCGGCCGTCGTTCGCCAGCGCCTTCATAAGATTTCGAATCCAGTGGATGCCCTCGGGGTCCAGACCATTGACCGGCTCGTCGAACATCAGGATCTCGGGATCACCGAGCAGCGCGGAGGCGATTCCGAGCCGCTGTCCCATACCGAGCGAGAAACCCTTCGATTTCTTTCCCGCCACGGAGGTCAGTCCGACCATGTCGAGCACCTCGTTCACCCGGCTCGCGGGAATGCGATTGCTCTGCGCCAGACAGAGGAGATTGTTGTAGGCGCTGCGGCCGCCGTGCATGGCCTTCGCCTCCAGCAGCGCCCCGATGTGCTTGAGGGGTTCCGCGAGTTCGCGGTAATGCCTGCCGTCGATCCTGACCGACCCGCCGGTCGGGATGTCCAGATCGAGCATCATCCGCATCGTGGTCGACTTGCCCGCGCCGTTGGGGCCCAGAAAGCCCGTGACCACACCAGGTCTGACCTGGAAGGAGAGATGGTCGACCGCGATCTTGCGGCCGAAGCGTTTGGTGAGCCCCTCGACCTCGATCATCCGGATGCCTCGATCATGCGGACAACCTAAGGGTGCGCGAAGCCCCCCGCCACCGTGGTGACGGGGGGCTGACGCGATCGTTATCTACTCGAACACCATGGCGCGCTCAGCCGGTCGGGCTCAGCGTGCTCGGCCGGTCACGCTCAGCGGGTCTGCTGGGCCGGCACACCACGGGAGATCGGCTCGTCGTCCGCCGGGCTGCCGGCGGCGGCCACCGCGGCGCCGGTCAGCGTGGCCAGCATCTCGCGGACGTTGGTGAGCTGGGCGTTGATCGAGTCGCGGCGGTTGGTGAGCGCCGCCAGCTCGCGCTCCGATTCGCTGCGGATCCGGTCGGCCTTGGCGTTGGCGTCCGCCACGATGTCCTCGGACTGGCGCTGCGCGGTCTCGACGGTCTGCCGGGCCCTGCGCTCCGCGTCCGTACGCAGCTTCTCGGCCTCGAGACGGAGCTGCTCGGCGCGGTGCTCGATCTCCGCCAGGCGCTTCTCCGCCTTCGCCTGACGCGAGGCCAGGTCGCGCTCCGACTGCTCGCGGCGCTTGGCGAGGTTCGTCTCGAAGTCCGCGGCGGCCTGGGCGGCCTTGGCGCGGGTCTCCTCGAAGAGCGCGTCGGCCTCCTCGCGCTTGGACTGCGCGTCCTTCTGCGCGTCCGTACGCAGGGTCGCGGCGTCGCCCTTCGCCTTGTCGACGATACGGACGCCCTCGTCCTCGGCCTTGGCCTTGCGCTCCGACGCGAACGCCTCGGCGTCGTTGCGCACCTGCTGGGCCGCCGACTCGGCCAGCTCGCGGTGCTGCTCGGCCGCGCGCCTGGCCTCCTCGCGCAGGTCCTTCGCCTCCTCCTCGGCGAGGCGGAGGATCTTCTCGACCCGGGCACCGAGCCCGGCGTACGACGGCTCCGCGTCGGTTACCTGGGCCTGGGCGTTCTGCGTCTCGAGGTGGAGCTCCTCGATGCGCTTCTCCAGCGCGGTGATACGGGCCAGGGCACTGTCACGGTCGGCGACGAGTTTGGTAATGCGGTCGTCCACCTGACCGCGGTCGTAACCACGCCGCACGAGCTCGAAGCCGAATGGGGAGGAAGTGTCGCTCATGGGGTTCCTGTCGAATGAGACCGGTGAGGTGATAGGGGGAATCCTAGGGGCCTAAGCGGCGTGTCATCGAGCGGATGCCGGTTTGATCTGGAGAATGTCCAGCCTTTTGAGTGGCTAGCTGTCGGACGACTTGCCACTCGATCGGGTGGTTCCCGCCGCGGCTCCCGCCTTGACCTGGGTGTCCTTCGTAGGACCGGCGGGTGCCTCAAACGACTCCAAAGCTTCGAGTACATCCTGGACGCGGGAGATCTCCGCCTGAATGTCCTCGCGCCTGCGCACCAGGACATCGAGTTCACGCTTGCCGTCGTCGACCGTACGCTTGGCCTCGCGGGCGGCGTCCGCGCGCAACTCCTGGGCCTCTCTGATGAGTTCGGCCTTCTTCTGCTCGGCCTCCTTGAGCAGGCCCTCGGCCTTCTTCACCGCGGCGATCCGTACTCTGCTCGCCTCGGAACCCGCCTCGGCGACCAGTTGCTTGGCCTTCGCCTCGGCCTCGGCCCGCTGCTCGTTGGCGGCCTTCAGTAGATTGTCGACACGCTCGCCGACGGTCTTGAGCTGCTCCGACGTCTCACGGCGGGCGCGCTCGTGGAGTTGCTCGATCTCGCCCTCGACACGTACGCGCAGTTCCTCGGCCCGGTCGCGGATGGCCGTCGCGTCCCGCCGCGCGCCGACGAGTAGCTCGTCCGCGTCCGTACGGGCCTTCTCCACCAGGGAGTTGCCCTCGACGGTCGCGTCCGAGGTGATCCGGCCCGCCTCCTTGCGGGCGGCGCCCACCATCATGTCGGCCTGGGCCTCTGCCTCGGTGGCGGCGCGCAGCGCCTCCTCCTGGGCCTTGTTGATGAGCTGGTCGGCCTGCTCGGCGGCGTCGGCACGGCGCTTGGCCGCGTCCTTGCGCGCCTCGTCCAGGAGCCAGTCCGTCTCCTCCTGGGCCTCGTTCCTGAGCCGCTCCGCGGCGGCCTCGGTGTCCGCCTTGAACCGCTCGGCGTCGGACCGCAGCCGCTCGGCGGCCTGCTGGGCGGCGCCCACCGTCTCGGCGGCCTCGGCGCGCATCCGCTCGGACTCGCCCGTGGCCTCCGCCACAAGCCGGTCCGCCTGGCCCGCGGCATCGCCGCGGATACGGTTCGCGTCCTCCCGGGCCTCGGCGCGGGCACGTGCCGCGTCCCGCTCGGCGGCCGCCAGGGAGTCGGACGCCTCGGTCCTGACCCGCTGCGCGTACTCCGCGGTGTCGGCGCGCATCCGCTCCGCCTCCGCGATCGCGTCGCCCACGGTGCGCTCGGCCAGGGCCTGCGCGGCGTCGGCCTCCTCCTGGGCCCTGGCGCGGATCCGGCCGGCGTCCTCCGAGGCGCGCTCCCGCTCCGCGTACGCGTCCGCGCGTACCCGGTCGGCCTCCTCCTGCGCCTCCGTCCTCGTCCGCCCGGCCGCGTGCTCCGCGGCGGAGCGCAGTCCGGCGATCTCCTGCTCGGCCTGGTCCTGGAGCCCGGCGACCGAGTCCCGTACCTGCTGGGCGGTCTGCTCGGCCGCGGCCACCAGCTCGGTGGCGCGGTAGTCCGCCTCCGAGACCAGCCGGTGCGCCTCGGTCTGCGCGTCCTCGACCCGCTTGCGGGCGGAGGCGAGCAGCTCCTCGCTCTGCTCCCGTGCCCGCTCGCGCTCCTGGTCCGCCTCCGTACGGGCGGCCGTCAGGGTCTCCTCGGCCTCGCGGCGGCGGCGGCCCGCCTCCTCCTGCGCGGCGGCCAGCGCCTCGGCGGCCTCGGCCCCGACCCGCTCGGCGGCGGCCGCGGCCTCCGCCCTGACCCGGTCGGCGGTCTCCTGTGCCTCGGTCTTGAGCCGCTCGGCCTCCGTGGCGGCCTCGGTACGCAGCCGCACCGCCGCGCTCTCCGCCTCGGCGCGGTACTCCGAGGCGTCGGACGCGGCCTCGTCACGGAGCCGCTCGGCCTCCTGCGCGGCCTGCGCCTGGAGCGTACGTACCCGCTCCGCGGACTCCGCGCGCAGCCGCTCGGCCTCCTCCGAGGCCTCACGGCGGATCCGCTCGGACTCGGCGCGCGCGTCGGTGAGCGACTCCTCGGCCGACGCGAGACGCTGCTCCGCCTCCGAGTGCAGCCGGGTCAGCTCGTCGGCCGCCTCGGTCCTACGGGCCTCGACACCGCGCTCGGTCTCCTCGCGCAGCTCGGCCGCGGCCTGCTCGGCGGCGGCCCTGGTGGCCTCGCCCTGCTCCTCGCCCTCGGCGCGCAGCCGCTCGGCCTCGGCGCGGGTGCGCTCCAGCGTCTCCTCGGCCTGCCGGCGCAGCGTGGTGGCGCGCTCGATGGCTTCCGTACGGACCCGCTCGCTCTCGGCGGTGGCGCCGGAGCGCAGCTCGTCGGCGTCCGCCTTCGCCTTGGTGAGCAGCTCCTCGGCGGACCTGGCCGCCTCCTCGATCTGCTGGACGGCCTCGCGCCGCGCCTCACCGCGGATCCGCTCGCCCTCGGCGACCGCCTCGGACCTGAGCTGCTCGGCCTCGCCGCGCAGCCTGCGCGCCTCCTCCTGGAGCTCGACCGTCTTGGCCCGGTACTCCTTGGTGTCGTCCTTGGCCGCGCCCTTGAGCTGGTCGGCCTGCTCGGCGGCCTCGCCGCGCAGCCGGTCCGCCTCGGCCTCCGCCTCACGGCGGATCCGCTCGGCCTCCTCGGCCGCCGACCTGGTGGTGGCCTTGGCGTCGTCCGACGCCTTCGTCAGGACCTCTTCGGCGGTACGGGCCGCCTTGGCGAGCTGGGCCGCGGTGTCCTCGGCGGCGACCGTACGGGCCTTCTCGGCGGCCTCGGCGACCACCTTCTCGCCCTCCGCGCGGGCGTCGGCGAGCACCTGCTCCGCCTCGGCCCTGGTGACCTCGGCGTCCTTCGTGGCCTCGCCGACCAGCCGGGCGATCTCCGACTTGGCCGTACGGGTGCGCTGTTCGTTCTGCGACTCGACCCCGGCCAGCCGCTTGGCCGCGCTGTCCCTGGCCTCCGCGACGACCTTCTCGGCCTCCGCGCGGGCCTCGCGCAGCCGCTCCTGCGCCTCGTTCATCCGCTGGTCGGCGGCGCGGCTCAGCTCGGCGGCGTGCTGGCGGACCTGATCGGCCTCGGCGGTGGTGGACGTACGCAACTGCTCGGCGTGGCTGGAGGCCTCCTGCGCCTGCGAGGACGCGGCGTTCAGCATCCGCTCCGCGTCCCTGCGGGCCCGCAGCAGGATCGCTTCAGCTTCGGACCTGGCCGCCTCGGCCTCCGAGCCCAGCCTGCGGCGGGCCTCCTCGGTGACCCGGACGGCCTCGGCGCGGGCGGCGGCCAGGGACTGCTCGGCCTCGGCGCGGGACTCGTCCAGCAGCCGCCTGGCCTGTGACTCCGTACGGGCCCTGAGCTGCTCGGCCCAGGCGACGTTCTCGTTGACGTGCGACTCGACGGTCTGCCGGCGCTCCGCCAGCTCCTGGTCGAGCCGCTGCCGGCGCTGGACGGCCTCCGCGTGCAGCTCCGCCTGGAGTCTGGCCTGGTGCTCGGCGTGCTCCTGGAGGATGCGCTGAGTCTGGGCACGGGCGTCACGCAGCTCGCGCTCCGCGTCCGCGCGCATCTGCTCGGCCTGCATCTGGGCGTTACGAAGCATCTGCTCGGCCTGATAGCCGAGGTCGCCGTTGTCGTAGGACGACGGACGGGTGGCCAGTGTGCGGCGTGCCTCATGGAGCTTGGCGCGCAACACCTCGACCTGGTAACCGAGGTCCTCGGCGTGCTGGACGGCCTTCTCCCGCGCGGTCTTCAGCCGTTCCATCTCGGCTTCGAACCGCGAGAGGTGGTCGTCGTCAGCTCGGTGGCTCTCCTGGCGTTCGTAGCCCCGCACTGCGCGGTCCCATCCGTCCCCTGGTCGCAACTGCCCAATCGAGCACCGTTCGCGGCGAACGGCCCCCCGGGGAATGGTGTCAGATCAACGGCAGGGGCGCGGCCCCGGCCCGGCCCCGGCCCGGAGCGCCCCACTCTACCGGGCCGGGAATCCTTAAGGTCAGTGCTCCGGGGCGGAGGTGATGAGTTCTGTGAGGACTCCGTGACAGTCCTTCGGGTGGAGGAAAGTGATGCGCGAGCCCATGGAACCGATGCGCGGCTCGTCGTAGAGCACCCGTACGCCCTTGTCGCGGACGGCCTGGGCGTCCCCGTCGACATCCGCCGTCCCGAAGGCGATGTGGTGCACGCCCTCGCCGTTCTTCGCGAGCCACTTGCCCACGGGGGAGTCCTCCCGTACGGGTTCGAGGAGCTGGAGATACGAAGCCCCGCCGTCGGACGTCTCGTTGATCTTGAGCATGGCCTCACGGACGCCCTGCTCCTCGTTGACCTCGGTGTGGAAGACCTCGAAGCCGTAGGTTGCCCGGTAGAACTCGACGGTGGCATCGAGGTCGAAACAGGCGATTCCGATGTGGTCGATTCGCGTCAGCATGGACACAGTGGAGCGTCATGGCGACGGTTACGCAACGTGCGGGCGATCACACGCGCGGCCGGGTGACCCCGGCGCGTACCGCTCAGTACATTGGAGTAAACCCTCGTTCACTCCTCACGCTCCACGCAAAGGGGATCGCGTCTCATGTCGGATACGCACACCACCACCTCCGTGATCGTCGCGGGCGCCCGTACGCCCATGGGACGGCTCCTCGGCTCGCTGAAGTCCTTCTCCGGCGCGGAGCTGGGCGGCTTCGCCATCAAGGCCGCGCTGGAGCGGGCCGGGATCAGCGGCGACCAGGTGCAGTACGTGATCATGGGCCAGGTGCTCCAGGCCGGGACGGGGCAGATCCCGGCACGCCAGGCCGCGGTCAAGGGCGGCATTCCCATGAACGTCCCGGCACTCACCGTCAACAAGGTCTGTCTCTCCGGCCTCGACGCGATCGCGCTCGCCGACCAGCTCATCCGCGCGGGTGAGTTCGACGTGGTGGTCGCGGGCGGCCAGGAGTCCATGACCAACGCGCCGCATCTGCTGCCCAAGTCCCGTGAGGGCTACAAGTACGGCGCGATCGAGATGCTCGACTCGATGGCGTACGACGGGCTGACCGACTCGTTCGAGGAGATCGCCATGGGCGCCTCGACCGAGAAGCACAACACCAGGCTCGGTATCGCGCGCCCCGAGCAGGACGAGTTCGGTGCGCTCTCCCACCAGCGGGCCGCCACCGCCCAGAAGAACGGTGTCTTCGAGGCCGAGATCGCCCCGGTGGAGATCCCGCAGCGCAAGGGCGACCCGCTGCTCTTCTCCCAGGACGAGGGCATCCGCCCCGAGACCACGGTGGAGTCCCTGGCGCGGCTGCGTCCGGCGTTCGCCAAGGACGGCACGATCACGGCCGGTACCTCCTCGCAGATCTCCGACGGCGCGGCGGCGGTCGTGGTGATGAGCAGGGCCAGGGCGGAGGAGCTGGGCCTGGAGTGGATCGCCGAGATCGGCGCGCACGGCAATGTGGCGGGCCCGGACAACTCGCTCCAGTCCCAGCCGTCCAATGCGATCCAGCACGCCCTGAAGAAGGAGGGCCTGGCCGTCGGGGACCTCGATCTCATCGAGATCAACGAGGCCTTCGCGGCGGTCGCCGTGCAGTCGATGAAGGACCTCGGGGTGTCCCCGGAAAAGGTGAACGTGAACGGCGGCGCGATCGCTCTCGGTCACCCGATCGGGATGTCCGGCGCGCGGCTCGTGCTGCATCTCGCGCTGGAGCTGAAGCGGCGCGGCGGCGGTATCGGCGCGGCGGCGCTGTGCGGGGGCGGGGGCCAGGGCGACGCGCTGATTCTGCGGGTGGCCGGGTAAGCCGTCGTACGTACGTTTCGTACGTACGTTCATTACGTCTGCGTGGCCGTGTGGCCCCGGGACCGTGTGGCCCCGGGACCGTGTGGCCCCGGGACCGTGTGACCTCGTGACCGTCTGACCTCGTGGCCGTGTGGCCGAGCAATGGAGCTGGAGCTGTGATGCAGGACGTCCCCGAGCTGGTGGCTCAGGCGCGCGAGGGCCGGCCGCGGGCCGTGGCCCGGCTGATCTCACTGGTCGAGGGGGCGTCCCCGCAGCTGCGGGAGGTGATGGCGGCACTGGCGCCGCTGGCGGGCCGGGCCTATGTCGTCGGGCTCACCGGCTCGCCCGGTGTCGGCAAGTCGACCTCCACCTCCGCGCTGGTCACCGCGTACCGGCGGGCGGGCAGGCGGGTCGCGGTGCTGGCCGTCGACCCGTCGTCGCCCTTCTCCGGGGGCGCGCTGCTCGGTGACCGCGTCCGGATGTCCGAACACGCCTCGGACCCCGGCGTCTATATCCGCTCGATGGCCACCCGCGGCCATCTCGGCGGTCTGGCCTGGGCGGCTCCGCAGGCCATCCGGGTGCTGGACGCGGCGGGCTGTGACGTGATCGTGGTGGAGACCGTCGGGGTCGGCCAGTCGGAGGTCGAGATCGCCTCCCAGGCCGACACCTCGGTGGTGCTGCTGGCGCCCGGGATGGGCGACGGCATCCAGGCCGCGAAGGCCGGAATCCTGGAGATCGGCGATGTGTACGTGGTCAACAAGGCGGACCGCGACGGCGCCGACGCGACGGTCCGCGAGCTGAACCACATGCTCGGCCTGGGCGAGTCCCGGGGCCCCGGCGACTGGCGCCCGCCGATCGTCAAGACGGTCGCGGCGCGCGGCGAGGGCATCGACGAGGTCGTGGAGGCGCTGGAGAAGCACCGGGCCTGGATGGAGGAGCACGGCGTACTCGCGCTCCGCCGCACCGAACGCGCGGCCCACGAGGTCGAGGCCATCGCCGTGACGGCCCTGCGCGCGCGCATCGGCGACCTGCACGGCGACCGCAGACTGGGCGCGCTGGCGGAACGGATCGTGGCGGGGGACCTGGACCCGTACACGGCGGCGGACGAACTGGTCGCGGGGATCACGCGGGGCGGGTGAGGCGGTGCGGCCTCCCGGCAGGGATGCCGCGTGCCCGCGGCGCGTGGGCCGGGAAAACAGCCCGTCCGGCGATTGAGGACGAGCGAGCCCGCCGGGACCGGGCCGCGGTGGTGTTCCGGCCGCGCACGGTCGATCCTCAAAAAAGTTAAGCTGACCGCGTGTTCCTCCTTCGTGCGTAGGACCCCGTACCGTCCGCGACGTTCCCCGTCGCGGCACTCCGGCGTCCCTGTACGGCCGCGGCGCCCCGTTGCGCGCCGCCCTCTTCGAGGAACCCCATGTCTTCGTACGCCGCTGTTCTGCGGACCCCGCATGCCTCGCGCACCTTCGGTGCCGCGCTTGTCGGGCGCCTCTCCTACGGAACCGTCTCGCTCTCCCTCGTACTGGCGGTGAAGGACGCGTCAGGGTCCTTCACGGTGGCCGGTACCGCCATGGCGCTCTTCGGGGCGACCAGTGTTCTGCTCTCGCCCGCGCGGGCCGCGCTCGTCGACCGGTACGGGCCTCGCCGGGCGCTGGTGCCGATGGCCGGGCTGTACGCCGTACTGCTGGCCGTACTCGCCCTCGTCACCCGGGAACCCGGCGCCCCGGGTCCGCTCCTCTGGGCGCTGGCCGCGCTCGCCGGGATGTGCACCCCGCCGCTCGGGCCCACCATGCGGACGCTGTGGAGCCAACTGCTGCCCGACCGGCGGATGGTGCAGCGGGCCTACAGCCTCGACGGGGTCGCGGAGGAACTCCTCTTCGTCTCGGGACCGCTTCTCGTCGGTGTCCTCGTGGTGTACGCGAAGCCCGCCGCCGGGGTCGCGCTCAGCGCGGTCCTGGTGCTGGCGGGGACGCTCGCGCTCGTCTCCTCGCCGGTGCCGTTCCCGGTACGGACCCGGGCGGAACGCGAGAAGCGTGCCCGGGTCCGTACCGGCCCCGGACCGCGCGGCCTCGGGCAGCCCGTGCTGGCCGCCGCCGGGGTCGGGCTCTGTCTGGGCGGGCTCGACCTGCTGGCGATCGCCTTCACCGAGGACCGCCATCAGCCGGGCGCGGTCGCCTGGATACTGGCCGCGCTCTCGGCCGGCAGCGCGGTCGGCGGACTCGTCAACGGCGCCGTCACCTGGCGGCTGCCCGCCAGGCCGAGGCTCTCCCTGCTCTGCGCCGCCCTCGGACTCGCGCTGGCGGCGGCCGGACTCGCGCCGAACGTGTACGTGCTCGGCGCGGCGGTCACGGTGGCGGGGCTGTTCGTCGCCCCCGCGCTGACCACCGCGTATCTGATCGCGGACGAGACCGCCGCCCCCGGCGCCCGCACGCGGGCCGGTGCCTGGGTCAACACGGCGGTCAACGCCGGGATGTCGGGCGGTACGGCGGCCGTCGGCGTACTGGTGGGCCGGCTGCCGCTCGCCCTGTGCTTCGGGCTCGCGGCCCTGCCGGTGCTGCTGTGCGCCGTGTACGGCCGCCGGCGGGTCCTCGGAGGCGAACCGCACCACCCTGGAGGGGCGGTGGACGCCCCCGGCGGTCAGCCGTCCTGACCGTCGTCGCCCCGGTCGTCACCGTGCCGGCCGCCGTCGTCGTCACCGTGCCGGTCACCGTGGTCGTCACCGTCGTGGTCGTCGTCACCGTGGTCGTCGTCGCGGTCCGGTGTGACCTCGCCCGTGCGCGCGTGGACGTTCAGCTCGTGGGTACGGCCGTCCTCGCCGCGTACGTCGACCTCCCAGTGACCCGTACGGTCGCCGTCGATCTCGATGGACGTCACGCTCCCCGGTACGGCGGCGAGCGCGGCGTCCGCCGCCTGCCGGGCGTCCACCGTGGCGCCCCGCAGCGCGGCCCGGTCGGCGCGGTCGTCATCGTCGTCGTGGTGACGGTCGTCGGAGCGCACCGTGCCGTCGCCGCCGACCGTCAGTTCGTGCCGGCGGTTGTCCTCGCCCAGCAGATCGACCTCCCAGCGGCCACCGCGGTCGTCGTCCCGTTCGACGGAGACCACCGTGCCCGGGACCTCCTTCAGGGCCGCGTCCGCGGCCTGTCCCGCCGTCGCTCCCGCCGTCGCTCCCGCCGTCGGTTCCGCCGTCGGTTCCGCCCGGCTCACCCGCGGGCGGGGCGAGTCGTCGGACGACGGTGAGCCGTCCGGCGACCCGGGCCGCGACACCGGCGCGGACGGCGTCCCCGGGTCGGCCGTGCCGCCGCCGCCCATGGCGACCGCGGTGTACGTTCCGCCGCCGATCAGAGCCGCCGCGGTGATGGCGGCGATGACGAGATTGCGCTTCATGGGGTCCTCCCCGGTCGGTCCGTCTGCGAACGGCCTCAATGTCCAGGAGGGAGGCTGAAGGCAGCCTGAAGCGGGCTGAAGAGATCTTCAGGTTCCGTTTGGCAGGGTGGGGGCATGCGTTTGCTGATCGTGGAGGACGAGAAGCGGCTCGCGGTGTCGCTGGCCGGGGGACTGCGGGCCGAGGGCTTCGCCGTGGATGTCGTCCACGACGGCCTCGAAGGGCTGCACCGGGCCGGGGAGGGCGTCTACGACCTGGTCGTGCTCGACATCATGCTGCCCGGGATGAACGGCTACCGGGTGTGCGCCGCCCTGCGCGCCGCCGGCAATGACGTACCGATCCTGATGCTCACCGCGAAGGACGGCGAGTACGACGAGGCGGAGGGGCTCGACACGGGCGCCGACGACTATCTGACCAAGCCGTTCTCGTACGTCGTGCTCGTCGCGCGGGTCAAGGCGCTGCTGCGCCGCCGCGGTTCCGCCGGCGCCTCGCCCGTCCTGCGGGCCGGGGGCCTCACCGTCGACACCGCGGCCCGCCGGGTCTTCCGTGACGGGACCGAAGTGGCCCTGACCGCGAAGGAGTTCGCCGTACTGGAGCAACTCGCGGTCCGGGCGGGCGAGGTGGTCGGCAAACCGGAGATCCTGGAACACGTCTGGGACTTCGCCTACGACGGCGATCCCAACATCATCGAGGTCTACATCAGCGCCCTGCGGCGCAAGATCGGCGCGGCGGCCATCCAGACCGTGCGCGGTGCGGGCTACCGGCTGGTGGCGTCATGAGCGCCGGAGGACGCCTCTTCGGCTCCGTACGGGCCAAGACCTCCCTGGCGGCGACCGCCGTCGTGGCGGTCGCGCTCGTGGCCGCCGGGATCGCGGTCCTGCTCTCGCTGTACGCGAACCTCACCGACCAGGCCGACCAGGAGGCCGACACCTCGGCGCGCGATGTCGCCCTCGACATCGCGTCCCAGGTCCCCGCCCGGACCTCGTACGCGGAGCTCGACCTGCCGGACACCGAGGAGCATCCGGTGCAGGTGGTCACCGAGGAGGGCCTGCTGCTCGTGGCCGGCGAGGACCTGGAGCGGATCAGCGGCACCGGAGTGCCCGGCGTACGGGTCGTACGGAGCCCTGCCCCGCCGCCGGGCGCCGAGCCGGGTGACGACGACGGCGGCGGAGGCGACGACGGCGACGACAGCGGCGGCGACGACAGCGGCGGCGACGACAGCGGCGACGACCACGGGGGCCGCGGGCGCGGCGGCGATGATCCCGCCGTCGGCGAGATCGGCGGGATCAGCGGTCACAGCTCGGGGAGCGCCACCGTCGACGGCAGGACGGGCGACTACCGCTTCGCCACCATCGCGGTGACCGACGGCTCGGGCCGGACGGTCACCGTGCACGCGGGCGCGTCACTGGCCGCCCGGCAGAGCGCGGTCGGCACGGCCACCGCGGCGATGCTGCTGGGACTGCCCGTCCTGCTGCTGGTCGTCGGGGGAGTGACCTGGCTGGTGACCCGGCGGGCGCTCAGGCCCGTGGAGGGCATCCGGCGCGAGATGGCGGCCATCACCGCGTCCGAGGATCTGTCCAGACGGGTGCCGGAGCCCGCCGCCCATGACGAGGTGGCCCGGCTGGCCCGTACGACCAATGAGACGCTCACCGCGCTGGAGGCGGCCGTCGACCGGCAGCGCCGCTTTGTCGCGGACGCCTCGCACGAACTGCGCAGCCCCATCGCCTCCCTGCGCACCCAGCTCGAAGTGGGGGACGCGCACCCGGAGTTGCTGGATGTGCCGGGCGCGGTCGCGGACACCGTACGGCTCCAGCGGCTCGCCGCCGATCTGCTGCTGCTGGCCCGGCTGGACGCGGGGGAGCGGCCGGGCCGGACCCGGTTCGATCTGGGCGCGCTGGTCCGCGAGGAGATCTCGCAGCGGACCCTGGACCGTGTACCGGTGACCGTGGACGTCGGGGGAGGCCGCGGGTCCGCGCGCGGCCAGGGGTTCGAAGTGGCGGGCTCGCGCGGTCAGCTGGCACGGGTGCTCGGCAATCTGCTCGACAACGCCCAGCGCCACGCGCGCGGTTCGGTGGGGGTGTCCGTCCACCGCGCGGCGGACGGTCAGGTGGTCCTCGCGGTCACCGACGACGGCTCAGGGGTGCCGGAGGCGGAGCGCGAGCGGATCTTCGAACGGTTCGTACGGCTCGACGACGCCCGCGGCCGCGACGACGGCGGCGCGGGACTCGGCCTCGCCATCGCCCGAGACGTGGCCGAACGCCACGGCGGCACCCTCAAGGCCGCCCACTCCCCCACAAACGGCGCCCACTTCCAACTCACCCTGCCCCCGGCCTGACGAACGCCCCGGTCCCGTCCCGCTCGGAACGGCCGGTGGTGTGCGACGCAGAGCAGCAGGCCGTGCAGGTGGCCGCGCGGCTCGGCTCCCGTCCGCCCGCCGTTACCGAGCGGAGCCGCCGCGGTGTCGTGCCCACGTCCCGGCCGCCGCTTCCATTCGTTCGGTCCACGGGTCGGGGTCGGCGCCGGCGATCTCCCGCCACAGGCGGGCACTGGCCTCCGCGAACGCGTCCACGGCCTCCCTGGGCGCGTCGCTCCACGCGGGAAGCGAGGCGACCCGAAGCTCGGCCTGGCTGGCGGTGTGGCCCCCGGCGATGAGCCAGAGCACCCACAGCGCGGGGTCGATCCATCCGGCCCCCCGCGATGCCCAGGCCCAGTCCACCAGCAGCACGCTGCCCTCGTGGACCAGGACGTTGGTGTTGTGCCAGTCGGTGTGCAGCAACCGGTTCCCGGCGAACAGTTCCGGGGTGTCGCTGTAGGCGGCCATCCGGTCCGGCATGGACTTGAGCGGCACGTCCGGGCAGGGCACTTGCCCGAGGCGGCGCAGCAGAGTGACCACGGCCACCACGTCCGGGGACCCGGGGGCGTAGTCGGCGGGGCGGCCGTCCACGGCCTCGAACCCGAGGAGGTTCCAGCCGGCCGGTCGCAGGTGCCACAGCAGACGGGGGGCGATGCCGTGGACATGCGGATTGATCTCCGCTTCCCGCTGCTGGGTCCAGACCCGGGGGTGGTCGGCGCGCAGGCCCTTGACGAAGACGGTGCCGTTCCCGGTGTGGACGCGGGCGGCGATCTCGCTGTTGAACCCGGAGCCCACGTGCTCGGTCTTCACCACGGGTCCAGTGGTATCGGCGATGGCGGCCAGCACGTCGGCGGGTACCTCGGTCAGGCGGTCGGTCGGCATGGTGGGAGCCTCCCACGGAACGGCGCGGGGCCATGGCGCTCACCACGGCCCCGGCCTGTCTGGTCACCCCGTGCGGAGGGGTGTCAGCGGTACGGGTTGTCGTCGTTGCATCCCGGCTGGGACGTGGCTGTGTAGGTCTCCACGTCCTCGATGAGGGCGACCTCTTCAGGGTCCTCGGCGGTGCGGGTCGGTGCGAGTTCGACCATGACGGTCATGACGCGTTCTCCTTCATTCCGTGTTGGCAGTAGCTGTGCAGTGGTGCCTTCGCCTCCTGGAAGACCTTGGCCATCGGCCGGCAGACCCGGCAGGTGCCGGAGAGCTGACAGCCGCCGCATCCTCCGGTGCGAAGCATGAGGGAATCGGCGATCGAGCCCAGCCGGGCGAGCCCGGCCACGCCCTCGGTGGGAAGGTCGATGTTCGGCTCACGGCCCACCTTGCAGATGGACGCCCGGCCGAACGGGTCGGCGTGGAAGAACGTGTGACCGGCCGGGCAGCCGGTGAAAGGCGCCCTGTGCGTCAGGTGCTCCGGGGACTGCGACGGCAGGGTCTCCGCGCCGCCGTGGATGGTCGGGGAGATGTTGGCGTATTCCCGGTGCGGCACGCCCAGCCGGTCCGCCCAGGCGCGCATGGCGTCGGCCTCGTGGGCGTTGCGGTTGGTGATGATCAGGCTGAGGTCGACGTTCAGCCCGGCGGCCACGGCGGCGTCCAGCCCCCGCGTGAACCGCTTGAAGGCACCCCGCCGACGGGTGAGCCCGTCGTACGTCTCGGCGCTCGCCCCGTAGACGCTCAGGGACATCTTCGTGGGCGGCAGCGCGGTCAGCAGCTCCATCGTCCGGGGCCTGGCGAGTTGGGAGCCGTTGGACAGCAACTCCACCTGCATGCCCAGCTCATGGGCGAGTTGATAGGCGGCGGGGAACTGCGGGTCGATCAGCGGTTCCCCGCCGGTGATCTGGAGCCACACCACCCCGGCGTCCCGCATCACCCTGAGGAGCCGGGCCTTGCCGTCCCAGTCCAGTCCCTCGAACCGCTTCTCACCCAGGTAACAGTGCTCACAGTCGAAGTCGCAGCCCAGGTTGATCTCCCACGTGGCGCGGCTGAAGTCGTACGGGCCGGGCTCACGGACGAGGACGGCAGCCTCGGCCGGACGGCCGGAGGTGTCGACACCCCAGGCACGGCGCGCCACGTCCCCGAGCCAGGCCGGTACGGGCCGCCCACAGGACACCGCATTGTGCAGGTCGGCGAACTTGGAGCTGCCGACCTTGACCGCGCGCCGGCTGCCCGGCCGCAGGATGAGGTACTGGTCCTGGAAGGGTGCGGCGATCAAATCGTGCATGGGTGGCTCCCTGGTGTGGCTGTCGCGGGATTCGGTGAAGAGCCGGGCGCGGCCGTGATTCAGTCAACGACCCACGCCCACGGGGCATGAGGAAATAGCGCGGGGGCGTGCATCGGTGGCAACCGGAAATTTCCGGGGCGAGCAGTACTTTCCAGTGCGGTGCCCTGGCTACCGTGAGCGGATGAAGGGGAACCGGGTCCTCAAGGCACGTATGGCGGAATCAGGCTTCACGCAGACGGAATTGGCCGAAGCGGTGAACGCCGACCTGCGGGCCGCCGGATATGAAGGGACCGTCAGCGACCGCACGGTCCGCAACTGGCTGACCGGAAAAACCGGATGGCCTCATCACCGGCAGCGCGCCGCCTTGGAGGCGGTATTCAACTGCCCGGTGAACGAACTGGGCTTCGCTCCGCGAGGAGACTCCTCGCGAACGGCACCACCGGAGGATCCAGTGCACCGCCGCCGATTCGTCAGCGCCTCCGCCGGGGCGGCCCTCGCTGCCACCGCCGCATCGGTCTACGGTGAACAACGGCGCGTCGGCGCGAGCGACGTCCAGCGGCTGCTCTCCAAGTTCGCGCTCGTCATCGCCAGCGACCACCGCTACGGCGGCAAGCTCACGATCGAGACGCAAGCCTCCGCGCTCGCGGGGGAGGCCATCGCGCTTCAGGCGCGCAGCGCCGCGAGCCGGCGGGTACGGGGCGCTCTGTACGGCTGCGCCGCCTCGTTCACCTCCAGTGCCATGTGGGCCGCCATCGACGGACGTCGATTCGACGCGGCGCAACGCCACTTCGAGCGGGCGGCCGGCCTGGCTGCCATGTCCGGGGACTCCACCATCCAGTTCCGCATCTGGTCCCACGCCGGAAGTCTCTACCGCCACATGGGGCGCCCGGCGGACGCCCTGGCCGCCAACGACGTCGCCCGCCGCCTGCCCGTCTCCCGTCGTGACCCGATGTTCGCCTCCCTCGGCCACGCGCGCCACGGAGCCATCCACGGTCTGACCGGGGACGCGCGAGCGGTCCGCCAGGCACTCGGGCATGCCCAGGACGCGCTTCAGCAGGCCGACCCCGACGAGCTGCGGCCAGTGTGGATGACGGCCTTCTACGACCAAGCCGAATTGGAGAACCTGGCGCTGGCCGCGTATCTGTCCCTCGGCGACTACGAGAACGCCGAGGCACACGCGCACCGCAGCCTGGCGCTGCTGCGGCCGGAGATGCAGCGCACCCGTGCCATCACCACCACCCGCCTGGCGCAGGCTCAGTTAGGTCAGGGGGACTTGGAACCCGCAGTGGTTACGGCGATGTCCATCCCCGCCGAACCCACCGGCCAGCATCCTCGTGTGGCCGGCATGCTGCACGACTTCGGCAACGCCCTCCGCCTGACCGCTCCGTCCAGCCTCCACACCCGCACCTGGGACGAGTACACCCACGACAGGCAAAGGAACGCACAGCGATGAGTGAAGGCATTGAGCTGCGCCACGCGACCGACATCGACGCCGTGAGGAACACGCTGATCGAGGTCTACGCCGAGGTACACGCCGACCGCCTCCACCGGCCGCACTACTCGGTGGAGCGGTACGGGGAACGGCTCGCGCGCCACGCCACCGAACCCGGCTGGGAGGCGGTCATCGGTTACCACGATGACCAGCCCGTAGGGTACGCCTACGCCAACGCCATCGCGCCCGATGACCGCTGGTGGCGCCGGATGTCCACGCCTCCGCCCGAAGGCACCACCGAGCGGTCCACAGTCGCCCTCAAGGAGATCATGCTGCGGGTGCCATGGCGCGGTACCGGTCTCGCGCGCCGCATCCATGACGAACTCCTCGCCCACCGGCCGGAGGAGCAGGTCTCGCTTCTCGTGAACCCGCTGAACGGGGACGGCAAGGTCAAGGATCTGTACGAGCGCTGGGGCTACCGGGAGATCAGCACGCAGCGGCCTTCGGCGGACGGACCAATCCTCACGGCCATGGTGCGTGCGATCCGTGAACCAGCGCCGACGGAATAGCGCTCACCCCGGCGGCTCCTGTACGTCTCCGTCGAGGAGACGAGCCGGCCGCGCACGTCCGTCGGCACCGAGCCCTCGAAAACTACGGTTTGCCGCGCCGTCCCCGGAGTTGTTCCGCGACCGGGCCGAGTGAAGCCCGTAGCTCCGCCAGGGCCTCCGGTGACAGCAGGTCGATGAAGTGCTTGCGTACGGACGCGACATGGTGCGGCGCGACCTTCTGCATGGTCTCCATGCCGCGGTCGGTCAGTACGGCGAAGAGGCCGCGCCGGTCCGACTCGCAGTGCTCCCTGCGTACCAGTTCCGCCGCTTCCATCCGCGTGATCTGGTGGGAGAGCCGGCTCTTGGACTGGAGCGTGGCGGCCGCGAGGTCGCTCATCCGCATACGCCGGTCCGCCGACTCCGAGAGATTCACGAGGATCTCGTAGTCGTTCATGGTCAGTCCGAACGGCTGGAGGTCCTTCTCCAACTGGTGCGTGAGAAGCCTGTTGACATCGAGATGGGCGCGCCAGGCGCACTGCTCCGCTTCGGTCAGCCAGCGGGTGGCGGTCTCGGTCTCCATATATGGATTCTACCTAAGAAGTTGAATTCTGTACGGATACTCCCGGATGTGACGCCTCGCACCCCGCCCTTCCGGAACGGCGCAGGTCCGGAAGGGCGCAGGCGTTCGACGTCACACTCCGCAGACTACCGCTCACAGGCCGAAGCGCCGTTGGAGATCTCCGAGCTGTCCCGGCAGCCGGGGCGAGGCGCCCGGCTGGCCGGAGTGTCCGGTGTGCCCGGGTGCGCCCGCGCCGCCGCCCGGTACGCCGGGCTCGTGCGGTACCGCGCCGGTCGCCTGCTCGGGCATCAGCATCTCGGTCGACTGGAGCAGCACCGTACCCGCTCCGACGAACTCGAATTGATGCTCCTCGCCCGAGGTGCCCCCGAGGCCCGTCAGCGAGCGCAGTCCGCCCAGCACGCCGGTCATATAGCCGTGGTCGTAGTGGTGGCACGGGGAGGGGCAGTCCGCCCAGCCCACCAGTGCCTGCGGATCCACCCTGATGGGCGGTTCCATGAAGACGACGGGACCGTTGGACGCCGCCACGAACTTGCCCGTACCGATCAGGGTCAGAAAGCCCGGCACGATCGACTGCTTGAGCGCCAGCGTGGGCTGGTACGCCAGCAGATTCCCGGAGCGGATCGTCAGATTGCCGTTCTCCAGGTCGTACGAGTTGACGTCGAAGGCGCGGTCCGCCAGCAGCATCTTGCCGCTGCCCTCCGCCACCACCCAGTCACTGGCGTGCAGCGGCGAGTGGAAGCTCGTACGCAGCAGCCGCTCGAAGCGCCCGTGGCCGATCCCGTTGAAGTCGATCCGCCCGTAGTAGGCGATCATCTTCCCCTTCTGGAGGAACCACTGGCCCCCTTTGAGCTCCACACAGAAGGTGTACGCGTTGACGTTGTCGTCGCTCGGCAGTGTCATCGGGTCGAAGATCACGGGCGCGCTCACAGCTTCTCCTCCGACGCCTGGACGTACACCGCACCGCTGCCGCTCAGTTCGAGCTGGAAGGCCTCGCCCGAGCCGCGTCCCACCATGTCGCGCCAGCCGAGCGCCGTGGAGAGCTTGTTCCGTACGTCGCCGTGGTGCGCGACATACGCCTGCGGGTCCACATGGACGGCCCTGCCCGGGGTGATGGGCACCTCGATCACCCCGCCGTGCGCCATGACGGCGACCGCGCCATGGCCCTTGAGCGTGGTGGTGAACAGGCCCTGCCCGGTCACCTGGCCGCGCACCATGCCCATGACCCCGCCCTGCGAGCCCATGAACATCGTGCCCTGCTGGAGCGTCCCGTCGAAGGCGAGCAGCCGGTCCGCCTCGACGTACAGCGTGTCGCCGGCGAGGCCGATGACCTGGATGTGATGGCCGCCATGACCGAACAGCACCGTGCCGCTGCCCTCGACCGTCATCAGCGGTGTCGCCTCGTTGGCCACCCGCCGGCCGATCATCGACATCAGACCGCCCTGGCCGCCCTGCGCGTTCGGGGTGAAGCTGACCTCGCCCCGGTACGCCAGCATCGCGCCGCGCTGGCTGAACATCTTCTGGCCGGGGACCACCGTGGCCTCGACCATCTTCGAGTTGATCTCACGGAACGGCATCAGACGTCACCCCCGATCGTGTTGCGCTCGCTGGGCTGTACGTACACGAGCCCGTCGCCCTCGAAGCGGATCTGGAAGGCCTCGCCCCCGCCCTCGCCCATGAGGGTGCGGAAGGTCACTCCCGCCTGGAAGTGCTGCTGGAGGTTTCCCTGGTGCGCGATATAGGCGCCGGGGTCGACCGAGAGCGGGTACTGGGGCGTCACCCGCAGGATCACCGCCGGGCCGTCCGACATGATCGCGGCCTGGCCCATGCCCTCGACGGTGGTGGTGAACAGGCCGTTGCCGGTCGCACCGCCGCGCAGTCCGGTGAAGGTCGTACCGGTCCGCAGCCCGGCGTCGGTGCAGAGCAGATTGCTGGCCTCGACGTAGAGCTTGTCGCCGTGCAGTGAGACAAGGTTGATCTCGCTCGCACGGTCGGCGAAGTAGCAGGTGCCCTGGCCCCTCACCTCCATGACGGTCATCTGTTCGCCGGTGAGCCGGCGCGTCACCATCCCGCGCAGACCCTCACCGCCGCCGGACATCTTCTTGAACGCCATCTGGCCGTCGTACGCGACCATCGAGCCGTTCTTCGCCTTGACGGAGTCGCCGGACATGTCCACGGCGAGCACCTTGCTGCCTTGCAGTCGGAACTGAGCCACGGATCGAAGGTAATGGGCCGAGGCCGGGACGAACAGGTCTTTCCGTCCCGGCCGCGTCCCACCCTGGTAACGGTCGGGCAAAAGCGGGCTGCCACAATGGTCGCGCTTGTGCGCGCATTCACAAGATCGCGCCGCCCCCGGTGTTGCCCCCGACGACGAAGGTGCCTGCCTCGTGGACATCAAGACCGCCTCCTCCCTCCACCGACTCCGTCTGGTCTCCGCGCCCGAGGCCGTGTCCTTCCTCCTGCTGCTGGTCTGCTCGGTGCTCAAGCGGACGACGGACTTCAACGCCGTGCCCGTGATGGGCGCGGTCCACGGGCTGCTCTTCGTCCTGTACGTGGTCTTCTGGCTGGACGCCTGGAACCGCACCAAGTGGTCCTTCGGGACGGCGGCCCTCTACTTCGTCCTCTCCGTCCTGCCGACCGGCGGCTTCTTCGCCGAGCGGAAGCTCAAGCGCGCGGCCGAGGACGAGGTCGTCGCCTCCCGCGCCGGCCGCGAGGGTACGGTGAAGGCATGATCGTCGCCTTCTCCGTCTCCCCCCTCGGTGTGGGGGAGGACGTCGGTGAGTACGTCGCCGACGCCGTCCGGGTGGTCCGTGAATCCGGGCTGCCGAACCGCACCGATGCCATGTTCACCTCCATCGAGGGGGAGTGGGACGAGGTGATGGACGTGGTCAGGCGCGCGGTCGCCGCCGTCGAGGCGCGCGCGCCGCGTGTCTCGCTCGTCCTCAAGGCCGACATCAGGCCCGGTGTCACGGACGGACTCACCTCGAAGGTCGAGACCGTGGAGCGCCACCTCTCCTCCTGAGCCGAACCCGGGCCCGAGCGCCGGGTGCACGGCGGACGACGGGGGCCGGTTCCGTGCCGGACGTCCCGCTCCGTTCCGCACGAGCTGTCCGGGCGTGCCCGGCTGTCCGTCGTACGCGGGCGGCGTCGTACACGTACGGGCCGCTCCACGGCGGCAGCCCCGGCCCCCGCGTCCGGCCCCCCGCCCGGCCCTCGCGCCCCGCCCTCCGCCCGGCTTCCCGCCCCGCCCTCGCGGAAGCCCTTGCCCCCGCGCGCAGTTGTCTGCCCAACGTCGCAGTGTCAGCTCCGCACGAGCCCCCGCGCCACCGCCCACGGCCGTAAGCGGTACCTCCCGCCCGGAAAACCCCTCGCACGGACGCCCCCCGGTCGACACGCAGGTCTATGTCCCGTTCTGTGGTGATATCGACCTCGCGAACTGCTGGAGGCACCGTGCGGTCCGACGGCTACGACTACGACACGTACAGCTGCCTGGCCGGTCCCTTGACGGAGCCGGACGGGCCCGGCGCGTACCGGGTGCGGTTTCACAGTCTGCTCGCACGCGAGCCGCACCGGATACGCGCGGTCCTGCTGATGACCCTCGCCCCGGTGCTCTCGGGTGTGCTGCTGGTCTATCTGGTCTGGCCCACGCACCGGACCGAGCGCGAGGGCGGTGAGCGCTGGCTGGTCGTCTTCGACCACGTGATGCTCGGCGCGATCGGCCTCATCTCCCTCTTCATGCTGGTCAACGTGGTCTCCGTGGCCCATGCCACACTGGTCGCGAGGGACCCCATACCCGTGCCCGCCGAGGCGGGCACCCGGGTCGCGTTCCTCACCACGTACGTGCCGGGCAAGGAGCCGCTCTCCATGGCGAGGGCCACGCTCGAAGGAGCGGTACGGCTGCGCCACAGCGGCCCGCTCGACGTCTGGCTGCTCGACGAGGGCGACGACAGCGAGGCCAGGGCTCTCTGCGCGGAGCTGGGGGTCCGTCACTTCACCCGGCACGGGGTGCCCGAGTGGAATCAGGGGAAGGGCGCCCACAAGGCACGCACCAAGCACGGCAACTACAACGCCTGGATCGCGCTGCACGGCGAGGAGTACGACTTCTTCGCCTCCGTCGACACCGACCACGTACCGCTCCCCAACTTCCTGGAGCGGATGATGGGTTACTTCCGCGATCCGGACATCGCCTTCGTCGTCGGTCCCCAGGTGTACGGCAACTACACCTCACCGGTCACCAAGGCCGCCGAGTCGCAGCAGTTCCTCTTCCACGCGCTGATCCAGCGGGCCGGCAACCGCTACGACGCCCCGATGTTCGTCGGCACCAACAATGTCGTCCGGATCGCGGCGGTCAAGCAGATCGGCGGGCTGTACGACTCGATCACCGAGGACATGGCCACCGGCTTCGAACTGCACCGCAGGCTCAACCCCCGTACCGGCCGGTTCTGGCGCTCCGTCTACACCCCCGACGTCCTCGCCGTCGGCGAGGGCCCCGCCTCCTGGACCGACTTCTTCACCCAGCAGCTCCGCTGGTCCCGGGGCACGTACGAGACGCTCTTCACGCAGTACTGGAAGGCACCCTTCCAGATGCCCCGGGGCCGGCTGCTCAGCTACACGCTGATGCTCGTCTACTACCCGATGACCGCGGTCAACTGGCTCCTGGGCATCCTGAGCTGCGTTCTCTTCCTCTGGCTCGGCGCCTCCGGCACCCAGGTCTCCTCCTCGGTGCTGCTGATGCTCTACAGTGACGCCGCCGCCCTCCAGATCGGCCTCTACCTCTGGAACCGCCGGCACAATGTCTCGCCCCATGAGCCCGAGGGCTCGGGCGGACTGGCCGGGATGGCGATGTCGGCGCTCTCCGCGCCCGTCTATCTCCGATCGCTCGGCTCGGCCGTACTGCGCACCCGGGGCGGCTTCGTCGTCACCCCCAAGGGCGGCCGGGCCAGCCCCGACCGACTGATGACCTTCCGGCTCCATCTCTTCTGGGCGGGTGTCCTGGTCGTCTCCCTGATCGCGTCGGTGTTCCTGGACCACACCCACGCGGCGATGCGCACCTGGGCCCTGCTGGCCCTGGCCATCGCCCTCGCACCGGTCGGCATCTGGGCCTGGACCACCTGGCGCGAGGCCGCGGAGCGCCGGGCCGCCGGCGGCACGGCCGTCACCGTAACCGCCCCTGAGCCGGGTGAGGAGCCGGAGCCCGCGTTCGCGACGACGACCGGAGGGAACTGAGTCATGGACTCCTACGGGTACGGACCGTCCGGGTACGGACCGTCGAAGAGGTTCACACCGTCGAAGAAGTTCCGGAAGACACTGCTGGGCGGCGGAGCGCTGGTCGTGCTCGTGGGGCTCAACGCCCCCGCGGCCTTCACCTTCGCCCAGGAGAAGTACCACGCCTACAAGATCGCGCAGCCCGGCTACAAGCGGCAGTACGGCTCCTGGGCGAGTCTCGGCGTACCCGCGGAGTTCCGTACGAACGCGATCCACGCGGCCCTCCTGCACACCGGCAAGGTGCTGATCGTCGCCGGCTCGGGCAACAGCCAGAAGAAGTTCGACGAGGGGTCGTTCGACACCATCCTCTGGAACCCGGCCGACAACAGCTTCAAGAAGATCCCCACCCCGGAGGACTTCTTCTGCGCGGGCCACGCCCAGCTCCCCGACGGACGGCTCCTGGTGGCGGGCGGCACCGCGCGCTACGAGGTGCTCGACGGCGAGACACGCAGGGCGGGCGGCGGTATGCGGGTCAAGAACGAGAACCCGGACCGCTCCTACACGTTCAGGAAGGGCACCCGCTTCCGCTCGCCCTCGGGCGTCGAGTACGTCAGCACGACCGATGTCACCGTGCCGAAGGCGAAGAAGCAGCTCCAGGTCGGATACGGGAAGGGCGACCGGATGCTGCCCTGGAAGACCAAGGTCACGGCCGGTGAGGCACGGGTCTTCGTGGAGGCGGTCAAGGAGGGCCCGCAGGCGCTCACCACCCAGGCCGCGCAGTACGAGATCGTCGGTCTCAAGGGCAAGGACGCGGACAACCTCTACGGTCTGGCGCAGAAACTCACCACGGAGAAGCAGGACTTCCAGGGCATCAGGTCGGCGTACGAGTTCGACCCCACGGCCGAGAAGTACCTCCCCGTGGACCCGATGAAGGAGGCCCGCTGGTACCCCACGCTGGTCGGTCTGGACGACGGCAGGGTGCTCGCCGTCTCGGGCCTGGACGATGTCGGCGCGGTGCTCACCGGGTACAACGAGGTGTACGACCCGAAGACCAAGAAGTGGTCCAAGGGCCCCGAGCGGTACTTCCCGACCTACCCCGCGCTCTTTCTCACCAAGGGCGGGAAGCTCTTCTACTCGGGGTCCAACGCGGGGTACGGGCCCGCCGACAAGGGCCGGCAGCCGGGCCTGTGGGATCCCAGGAACAACGCCTTCACACCGGTCGACGGACTCACCGACGGCGACCAGACCGAGACCTCGGCGTCGCTGATGCTGGCGCCGGTCCAGGACCAGCGGGTGATGCTCCTCGGCGGCGGGGGCGTGGGCGAGTCGGCCAAGTCCACCCCGCGTACGGCGATCATCGACCTGAACAAGGAGAGCCCGACGTTCCAGGAGGGGCCCCGGCTGCCGCAGGGCACGCGCTATCTGAGCAGTGTGCTGCTGCCCGACGACTCGGTGTTCACCACCGGCGGTTCCTCGGACTACCGCGGGCGCAGCGCCAGCGACATCCTCAAGGCGCAGTTCTACGACCCGGCGACCAACTCCTTCCGGCGCGCGGCCGACCCCACGGTGGGCCGCAACTACCACTCGGAGGCGCTGCTGCTGCCGGACGGCCGGGTGGTCACCTTCGGCTCCGACCCGCTCTTCGACGACGCCGACAACACCAAACTCGGCACCTTCGAGCAGCGCGTGGAGATCTACACCCCGCCCTATCTCCAGGGCGACCGCGCCTCCGCCGCGAACCGCCCTGCCCTCGGCGAGGGCCCGCGCCACACGGACCGCGACGGCCGGGCGACCTTCCGGACGGCGAAGCCGGACCGTATAGCCAAGGCCCGTCTGATGCGCCCCAGCGCGGTGACCCACACGACGGACGTCGAACAGCGCTCGGTCGAACTGGGCCTGACCAGGACCAGGAACACGGTCACGGTGGAGGTCCCCAAGGACCCCACCCTGGTCCCCCCGGGCTGGTACATGCTCTTCGTCACCGACACCGAGGGCACCCCGTCCGAGGCGAAGTGGCTCCTGGTGGAGTGACCCCGGCCTCACTCCTGGGGTGCGCGCGGGAGAGGCGCCGGTCCGGCACGGACGCGGCGAGTGAGCCGAAGGGGCGCGCCGGTGCCGAAAGGGAGAACGCGCGCAGGCCGTGCGGAACGAGCGGCTGAGCACGGTCGACCGTCGGCACCGGCATGAAGCGCCCCGGAGGCGAACCGAGCCCCAAGGAAGGGGGGCTCAGGCCTTGGCCTTGCGGGCCAGGCCCAGGGCGTAGTCGGGCCACCAGGTGCCGGCGGTCGGGCCGCCGCGGCAGGGGCCGTCGGATTCGCCGGGGCGCTTGATCCAGAGGTACGCGTCGAGGAGTTCGTTGCCGGTGTTGGTGGTCGGCGGGGTGCCGAGGGCGCGGCCCGGCGGGTTGCACCAGGCCTCGTTCCGGTCGCCCGACAGCGGTCCGACGCCGTTCCTGCTGGTGTCGACGGTGAAGTGGGCGTCGCCCAGCAGCCCGGAGAGGCGGGTGCCGAACGCCTTGACCGTGTCGTTCGTCTGGAAGTTGGACACATTGAGCGAGAAGCCGTCGGCCGATTCGACCCCGGCCCGTTTGAGCGGTTCGGCGAGCCTCGCCGGGTCGGAGATCCAGGCCGGGTTGCCGGCGTCCAGATAGACCTTGGTCTTCGGCTGGCGCTTGAGCCGGCCGATCGCCTGGGCGAGCAGCTCGTACCGCTCGTCGTGGTACTGGGCCGGGGTGCAGCCGTCCGCGAGATGCGGCACGGCGTCCGGCTCCAGGATCACGATGGCGGGGGCGTCTCCGATGGCCTCGGCGAAGGCGCTGATCCACTCCCGGTAGTACGCCGCGTCGGGGGCGCCGCCCGCCGAGTACATGCCGCAGTCGCGGTGGGGGATGTTGTACGCGACGAAGACCGCCGTCCGCCCGCCGGCGGCGGCGCCCCGTACGGCCCTGCTGATCTCCGGTACGGGGTTGTCCCCGGCCGGCCACTCCGCCACCGCGCGCTCCGAGATCCGCTTCAGGGCCTTCGCGTCGTCCGTGCGGCCGTCCTTCTCCCACTGCCTGACCTGGCGTGCCGCGTCGCTCTCCGGGTCGATCCAGAAGGGCGCACCGGCCGTGGCGGCGGCCTCGCCCCTGGCCGCCTCGCTCTCGGTGGCCGAGGCGGTCCGCTCATCGGCGGAGGTCCGCCGGGATTCGGAGGAGGACGAGGAACAGGCGGCGGCCGTCAGTGCCAGAACGGTCGTGACGGCGGCGCTGAACGCGGCGGTGAGTGAGTACGAACGGTGCGGTCTGCGGCCGGGCATACAGCCCCCTCGGACGACGGCTGACCACCGGGGAGTGGTGGCTGGGATGTGGTGACTGCGATGTGGTGACTGCCGGGTGATGACGCGATGACCGGCTGGGACAAGGATGGCCTATCGTGACATAACGGCACATCGCTGCCGGGCTGCGACACCGCGGGGTCCCCTCGGCCGGAGCCCCGGCCGGACCGGTCCGACCGAAGGGCGAGACGGGGCTGACCGCTATATGACCAGTGGGTAAGGTCGGTGCCGTGCCGAAGCCGCTCAACCTCCCGTTCGATCCCATCGCCCGCGCCGACGAGCACTGGCAGCGGCGCTGGGGTCCCGTTCCCGCCATGGGCGCCATCACCTCGATCATGCGCGCGCACCAGATCCTGCTCGCCGGGGTCGACGCCGTGGTCAAGCCGTACGGACTGACCTTCGCGCGGTACGAGGCGCTGGTGCTGCTCACCTTCTCCAAGGAGGGCGAGCTGCCGATGTCCAAGATCGGTGAGCGGCTCATGGTCCATCCGACCTCGGTCACCAACACCGTGGACCGGCTGGTGACCTCCGGGCTGGTCGACAAGCGGCCCAATCCCAACGACGGCCGCGGCACGCTCGCCTCCATCACGGAGAAGGGCCGCGAGGTGGTGGAGGCCGCCACCCGCGATCTGATGGAGATGGAGTTCGGGCTCGGGGCGTACGACGCCGAGGAGTGCGCGGAGATCTTCGCGATGCTGCGCCCGCTGCGGGTGGCGGCGCAGGACTTCGAGGAGTAGGGGAGCGGCGGCCGGGCGCGGTACGGGCCCGCGAAGGCCGACCCCCGACAGGGCCTCGGCGTACGGGCCCATGCGCACGGGCCCACGCGTACGGGCCGCCCGAAGATCCCCGATCGCGCCCCGTTACGCTCGTCGCCATGAAACAAAGCGTGCTCTCCCGCTACCGGGTGATGGCGTATGTCACCGCCGTATGGCTGCTGGTCTTCACCGTCGCGATCGTCCTGAAGTACGGGTTCGACACCGGCGACACGATGCTCATCTCCCAGATCCACGGTGTGCTCTTCATCGTGTACGTGGTCTTCGCCTTCGATCTGGGCTCCAAGATGAAGTGGCCGTTCGGCAAGCTGCTCTGGGTGCTCGCGGCCGGCTGCATTCCCGTGGCGTCCTTCTTCGTCGAGCCGAGGATCACCCGCGAGGTCAGGGCACAGCTCGCGGAGAGTGATCCCGCCCTCGTCAAGGCCTGACGCCCGGCCTCCCCGCCCGCGCGGAGGATCGCGTGGGCGGCTCCCATCGACATTTACTTGGACGTCCTAGTAAATTTGAGAGCATGGACGCCGACGCGATCGACGAGGGCCGCCAGCGCTGGCAGGCCCGCTACGACAAGGCCCGCAAGCGCGACGCGGACTTCACGACGCTCTCCGGTGACCCGGTGGAGCCGGTCTACGGGCCCCGGCCCGGCGACACCTACGCGGGATTCGAGCGGATCGGCTGGCCCGGCGAGTACCCCTTCACCCGGGGACTCCACCCGACCGGCTACCGCGGCCGGACATGGACCATCCGCCAGTTCGCCGGCTTCGGCAACGCCCTGCAGACCAACGAGCGGTACAAGATGATCCTGGCCGCCGGCGGCGGCGGGCTCTCCGTCGCCTTCGACATGCCGACGCTCATGGGCCGGGACTCCGACGACCCGCGCGCGCTCGGCGAGGTCGGCCACTGCGGTGTCGCCATCGACTCGGCCGCCGACATGGAGATCCTCTTCGGTGACATCCCGCTCGGTGAGGTCACCACGTCGATGACGATCAGCGGGCCGGCGGTCCCGGTCTTCTGCATGTACCTCGTCGCGGCGGAGCGCCAGGGCGTCGACCCGGCCGTGCTCAACGGCACGCTCCAGACCGACATCTTCAAGGAGTACATCGCCCAGAAGGAGTGGCTCTTCCAGCCCGAGCCGCATCTGCGGCTGATCGGCGATCTGATGGAGCACTGCGCCCGCTCCATCCCCGCGTACAAGCCCCTCTCCGTCTCCGGCTATCACATCCGTGAGGCGGGCGCGACGGCCGCGCAGGAGCTGGCGTACACCCTCGCCGACGGCTTCGGCTATGTGGAGCTGGGGCTCAGCCGGGGGCTGGACGTGGACACCTTCGCCCCCGGACTCTCCTTCTTCTTCGACGCGCATCTCGACTTCTTCGAGGAGATCGCGAAGTTCCGCGCGGCCCGGCGGATCTGGGCGCGCTGGATGAAGGAGGTGTACGGAGCGAGGACCGACAAGGCGCAGTGGCTCCGCTTCCACACCCAGACGGCGGGGGTCTCGCTGACCGCGCAGCAGCCGTACAACAACGTCGTGCGGACGGCGGTGGAGGCGCTGTCGGCCGTTCTCGGCGGTACGAACTCCCTGCACACCAACGCGCTGGACGAGACGCTCGCCCTGCCGAGCGAACAGGCCGCGGAGATCGCGCTGCGCACCCAGCAGGTGCTGATGGAGGAGACGGGTGTGGCCAATGTGGCCGACCCGCTCGGCGGCTCCTGGTACGTGGAGCAGCTCACCGACCGTATCGAGGCCGACGCCGAGAAGATCTTCGACCGGATCAAGGAGCGCGGACTGCGGGCCCACCCGGACGGGCGTCACCCGATCGGCCCTGTCACCTCCGGCATTCTGCGCGGGATAGAGGACGGCTGGTTCACGGGTGAGATCGCCGAGTCGGCGTTCCAGTACCAGCGCTCGCTGGAGAAGGGCGACAAGCGGGTCGTCGGCGTCAATGTGCACCATGGCTCGGTCACCGGCGATCTGGAGATCCTGCGGGTCAGCCATGAGGTGGAGCGCGAGCAGGTGAAGGTGCTCGCGGAGCGCAAGGGGGCCCGCGACGACGCCCGGGTGCGTACGGCCCTGGCGGCGATGCTGGCCGCGGCCCGCGACGGCTCGAACATGATCGCCCCGATGCTGGAGGCGGTACGGGCGGAGGCCACCCTCGGCGAGATCTGCGGTGTGCTGCGGGACGAGTGGGGGACGTACACGGAGCCGCCCGGCTTCTGAGCCCTCTCGATTCCGAGCTCTCTCGAACGGACGGCAGGGAGACGGCAGGGAACAGAGAACGACGACAGGCGGCAGAGAACGACGACGGCGGACGGCCGTTCCCGGTGCGGGGGCGGCCGTCGGCGTCTTCCTCACGACGTTTCCCGGGTCCACCGTCTGGCAGATAGCTCTCAGTGAGAGCTAAAGTGATGGTATGACCTCAGCCGAGTTCCCTGACTCGCTCGCCGATGTACTGGCGGGAGTCCAGCGCATGGTCCGCCGGCGGCTGCGCGAAGGGATGACGGCCCCGCGGCTGCGCGGCGCGCAGGTCGAGCTGCTGCGGCTGGTCGCGGCACGGCCGGGGATCCGGGTGTCGGCGGCGGCGAAGGAGCTGTTTCTCGCCGGGAACTCGGTCTCCACCCTGGTCAATCAGCTCAGCCGGGCCGGATATCTGCGTCGTGAGACCGATCCGTCGGACCGCCGGTCCGCGCTGCTGCTGCCCACCCAGGCGGCCACCTCGCGCGTGACCGACTGGGAGGCGCGCCGCTCCGAGCTGGTGCGCGAGCAGGTGGCCCGGCTGACGGACGAGGAGCGCGCGGCCCTGGCGGCGGCCCTTCCGGCGCTGCGCAAGCTCGCCCAGAACCTGCACGAGGAAGTGGAGGGCGTATGACGGACAGAGCCGCGAGCACCACCGGTACGGCGGGCACCGGCACCGATACCGAGGCCGTGAGCTGCCGGGGGCTGGACTACTCCTTCGGTGACACCAAGGCGGTCTCCGACCTCGACCTCTCCGTCCGCGCGGGCGAGGTCTTCGGACTGCTCGGGCCCAACGGCGCGGGCAAGACGACCGCGATCCGCTGTATCACCACGCTGCTGCCCGTCCCCGCCGGCATGGTGCGGGTGTTCGGGCACGACGCGGCCAAGGAGAAGATGGCCGTACGGCGGCTGCTGGGCTACGTACCGCAGCAGCTCTCCGCCGACGCCGCGCTGACCGGCCGCGAGAACGTGACGCTCTTCGCCCGGGTCTTCGACGTCCCGCGCCGCGAGCGCGCCGAACGGGTCGCGCAGGCGCTGGAGGCCGTCGATCTGACGAGCGCCGCCGACCGCCTGGCCAAGACCTACTCCGGCGGCATGATCCGCCGCCTCGAACTCGCGCAGGCGCTGGTCAGCGCGCCCCGGCTGCTGATGCTGGACGAGCCGACGATCGGTCTCGACCCGATCGCCCGTACCAGCGTCTGGGAGCACATCAACGCCGTACGGCACGCCACGGGCATGACCGTGCTGGTGACCACGCACTACATGGACGAGGCCGAGCAGTACTGCGACCGCGTCGGGCTGATGCACCGAGGCCGTATCCACGCCCTCGGCACCCCCGAGGAGCTGAGGACCGAGCTGCGCGAGAGCCGCAAGGTCTCCGGCGGTTCGCCGAAGGGCGGTTCGGCCACGGGCGAGTCGGCGAAGGGCGGTTCGGGGAACGGCGGTTCGGCGGAGCAGGACGCCATGCCGACGCTGGAGGAGGTCTTCCGCGAGGTGGCGGGCCGGGGCCTGGACGAGGAAGGAGGCGACTTCCGCGATGTCAGGAACACACGCCGTACAGCGTCCCGGGTCGGCTGAGACCCTCGACCCCCGCCGGCTCGATCTGCTGCTCAAGCCGCCACGCGCCCGTACCGGCTGGCGGGTGCTGCCCGCCAGGGTCATGGCGATGTGCGTGGTCGAGCTCCAGAAGCTGCGCCACGACCGTACCGAGCTGTACACCCGGGCCGTACAGCCCGCGCTGTGGCTGCTGATCTTCGGTGAGACCTTCACCCGGATCAGGGCCATCCCGACCGGTGGCATCCCGTACATCGACTTTCTCGCGCCGGGCATCATCGCCCAGTCCGCGATGTTCATCGCGATCTTCTACGGGATCATGATCATCTGGGAGCGGGACGCGGGCATTCTGACCAAGCTCCTGGTCACCCCGACCCCGAGAGCGGCCCTGATCAGCGGCAAGGCGTTCGCCTCCGGGGTGAAGGCGCTGATCCAGGCAGTCGTGGTGATCGTCATCGCGGCGGCCCTCGGGGTGGGGCTGACCTGGAACCCGCTGAAGCTGCTGGGGGTCGCGGTCGCGGTGGTCCTCGGCTCGGCCTTCTTCTCGTGCCTGTCGATGACGATCGCGGGAATCGTGCTGACCCGCGACCGGCTGATGGGTATCGGCCAGGCCATCACCATGCCGCTGTTCTTCGCGTCGAACGCGCTCTATCCGGTGGCGATCATGCCCGGCTGGCTCCAGGTGATCAGCAAGATCAATCCACTGAGCTATCAGGTGGACGCCCTGCGCGGGCTGCTGCTCGGTACGCCGTCCCATCTGCTGCTGGACTACGCCGTGCTGGCGTTCGCGGCGGTCGTGGGCATCACGGCCGCCTCGTCCCTGCTGGGCCGACTGGCGCGGTAGGGCGGGCGGCTGCACATGGGCCGTCAGGGCCCTGCGGTGACGCCGTCAGGGCGCCGTGGCGACGGCGGACAGACCGCCCAGCAGCAGGGTCGTGAAGGTGCGCGCCCACTGCCGGTCGACCGGTTCCGCGCTGACCAGCGCCCGGTGGACGACCGTCCCGGCGATCACGTCGAAGATCAGGTCCGCGGTACGGGCGGCCGCCGCGGCGTCCGGTTCACGGGGGAGTTCGCCCCGGGCCTGGGCGCGCTCGCGCCCGAGCAGCACCAGCCGCTTCTGGCGGTCGACGATCGAGGTGCGGATCCGCTGCCGCAGCGCCTCGTCCCTGGTGGCCTCCGCGACCACCGCCATCAGCGCGGTCTTGGCCTCCGGCCGCTCCAGCAGCGCGGCGAACTGGAGCACCACGTCCTCGATATCGGTGACGAGGCTGTCGGAGCCGGGGAGTTCGAGCTCGTCGAAGAGCGCCGCGACCGCGTCCACCACCAGCTCGCTCTTGCCCGGCCAGCGCCGGTAGAGCGTGGTCTTGGCGACGCCCGCCCGGTGCGCCACATCGCTCATCGTCAGCTTGGGCCAGCCCAGTTCCACCAGGGCGGCCCTGGTCGCCGCCAGGATCGCCGCGTCGGCCTCGGCGCTGCGTGGGCGGCCCGTACGCGATGTACCGCGGGACGTACGCGCACCGGCGGGGCGGCTGTGGCTGCACATGACGGCGACCATATCGGCCGGTGGACAATGTGTTGTGAGCCAGTTCACCGGAAAGATCTCACCTGCGGGCCGGAACCGGGAGTTACGCTACGACCCGTAGCGAAAGCCTGTCGGAGCCCGCGGCGAAAGCCCGTGACACCTTGTGCCAGAGGCGGTGACGGGTCATGACGGGTGATGGCGGGTCCGCGGCGACAACCACGAGACGCGGGGTGGGGACCCCGCGTCGAACCGCGGTGTACGCACCGCTTTTCCGAAGTGCGCGCGGAAGGGGGAGGATGTACTCATGCAGCCTAGGAACATGTCCATGAGCGGCGTCGTCGACCTCGCCGCGGTGAAGGCGGCCAACGAGGCCAAGGCGAAGGCGGAACAGGCCCGTGCCGAGGCGGCCCGCCAGGGGGGCACCGGTGCCGTACCCCCGTCCAGTCTGGTGATCGATGTCGACGAGGCCGGCTTCGAGCGCGATGTCCTCCAGCGCTCCACGGAGGTCCCGGTCGTCATCGACTTCTGGGCCGAGTGGTGCGAGCCGTGCAAGCAGCTCAGCCCGGTGCTGGAGCGGCTGGCCCGGGAGTACGCCGGCCGGTTCGTCCTCGCCAAGATCGATGCCGACGCCAATCAGATGCTGATGCAGCAGTTCGGGATCCAGGGCATCCCCGCGGTCTTCGCGGTGGTGGCCGGGCAGGCGCTGCCGCTCTTCCAGGGCGCGGCCCCGGAAGCCCAGATCCGTCAGACGCTCGATCAGCTGATCCAGGTCGGGGAGGAGCGCTTCGGGCTCACCGGTATCGCGGTCGATCCGGGCGCGGAGACGGAGGGACCGGCGGAGACGGCCGTTCCGGTCGGCCCGTACGACGCGCTGCTGGAGGCGGCCGTACAGGCGCTGGACGCCAATGACTTCGCCGGCGCGGCCCAGGCGTACCGCAATGTGCTCACCGACGATCCCGGTAATACGGAGGCCAAGCTGGGCCTCGCCCAGGCCGAACTGCTCGGCCGGGTACGGGCGATGGACCAGACGCGCGTGCGCAAGGACGCTGCGGAGCGGCCGGACGATGTCCAGGCGCAGATCGCCGCGGCCGATCTCGATCTGGTCGGCGGCCATGTGGAGGACGCCTTCGGACGGCTCGTCGAGTCCGTGCGCCGGACGTTCGGTGACGACCGGGAGGCGGCGCGGGTACGGCTGCTGCAACTCTTCGAGGTGATCGGCGGGGACGACCCCCGGGTGACGGCGGCGCGTTCGGCCCTCGCGAGAGTTCTCTTCTGAGGGTGCCCGCCGCGGCACCACGCGGACGCGGCCGCACCACGGCGACAGCGCCGCGCTTTGCCAAATCTTGGTAAAAGTAGCCGCTGTTACTGGCAGTAAGTCGCCCCCCTCGCTCTGCCCGGCTATGGGGGGCATTCGCCGCTTCTGCCGTACCGCCGGGTGGCACCCTGTGTGGCCGCCCGGCGGCGCCGGGTCGTACGCCGGCCATCGGGCCGTTACCAGCCAGTAACGAACCCCCTTGTGTCAAGGCCGTGAATGGACCACGATCGGCGACGCTCGGTCCAATTCCGCACCAGCACGGCAACCAGTCGCGCCGTCGGTACTGGGTCCCCACCGAGCGGACCGGTGGCGGTGCCGCCGGGCCGGACAGGGGGGTTCCTGCCTTCCCGGCAGGGCCTGTCCAGAGGTTGCGCGAAGGCGTGGCCAGTGGTTGTCGCTCGGGGGTGATCGCCGGTGGTTCCGGGCGCGCTTCGCGCCTCCGGGGCAGGCGCTCTCCTTCCCGAGGACGTAGCACTTCTCCCATCCCAGGACGGGCTCCAACCCGGTCCGGAGATGTACGTCCGAGAAGGAGGAAATTCATGGAGTCCCAAGTGCGTGGCGGGACCAGATGGAAGCGGTTCGCGGTCGTCATGGTGCCGAGCGTGGCCGCCACGGCGGCGATAGGTGTCGCTCTGGCACAGGGGGCGCTGGCGGCCTCGTTCAGCGTGTCGGGCCAGAGCTTCAAGGTGACCGCGGACACGCTGGTCGGTCACGACTTCGTCCAGTACGGAGGTGTCGCCGAGGGCACGGACCTCCAAGGCAACTCGGCCACCCACCCGGTGGCCGTGTCGGGGTTCGACTCGGCCACGATCACCAACATGTGCCAGTCCGTGGTCACCCCGCTGCCGCTGCTCAACACGAGCGTGACGCTGGTACTGACCGCCGGCGACAAGGGCACCAAGGTCACGGCGGAGAACCTCTACCTCGATGTCGAATCGCTCGACGCCGACGCGGTGTTCGAGGACATCGACATCGGTGTCGCGGCAGGTCAGAACAAGGTCCCCGGCACCCAGCCCGGGACGAAGGTGAATCCGTTCGGCTTCGCCCAGCAGGCCAGGACCGCCACGCTGACCGATGTGGAGCAGACGGCCTGGGCCACCACCGCGGGCACGTTCCGGCTCCCGGACCTGAGCCTGAGGCTCAAGGTCGGTGACCCCAAGCAGTACGAGTGCTACTAGGCATTCGACCCGGGCGGGCCGCACGGTCCTGGTCAGCCGCTCGGTCCTGACGGGCCGTACGGTCCTGGGAGTGTTCGGTCCGCCCGGCCCCCGCCTTCTGTTGCCTTCTACCGCAATACCGCATTCCAGGGAGCTGTTTTCCATGAGCGCCGAGTCCACAGGTTCCCGCGGATTCACCTACTGGCGGCTTCGGTTCCGCGCCTGGCGGGGCACCCGGCCGTTCTGGGCGGGCCTGTTCACCCTTCTCGGCGGTCTGCCGATCGCCTACTTCCCCTACGCCCAGCTTCATCTCGGCAATCTCACGCTGGCCATGTCCACCACGGCCGGGGCGGGTTCGCTGATCATCGGCGTACTGCTGGTGACCCTGGGCCTGACCATGTGGTTCCAGGCCATCGTCAGGGTCTTCGCCGGTGTCGCCGCCATTCTGCTGGCGCTGGTGTCGATTCCGGTCTCCAACATCGGCGGCTTTCTGCTGGGCTTCCTGTTCGCCCTGATCGGCGGCGCGCTCTCGATCTCCTGGGCACCCGGCAGGCCGCCCCGGCCGGACGCCGAGCAGTACACCCCCCACCAGGCACCGGAACCCGACAGGGCCGGCGCCCCCTTCCCCGTACCGCGCGACGGGGAGGACCCGAACGTGACGGAAACGACTGCCCAGGCCAACGGCGGGAGGAACAGTGCGGGGTGAAGACGCGCAGCGGATCGCGGCCGGAGGCGATGAATCCCGGGTGAAGAGAGGGCCGCGCCACGCGGCCCCGAGGAAGTCGCTCCTGACCAAGCTGCACATACCCGCCGGCAAGGCCATGGCCCTGGCCGCCGTCCCCACGGCGGTCTTCGTGGGCATGGGGCTCACGCCCCGGCTCGCGCTGGCCGACGACAGCAAGGACATACCCTTCGCGCCAGGACCGTGTGTGACGCGCTCGGACGATCCGGACCCGTCCGCGTCGCCCTCGCCCTCGGAGTCCCCGTCGGGGTCGCCGTCCGGGTCGCCCTCGCAGTCGCCGGCGCCGGGGGAGTCGCCGTCGCCCTCGGACGGGCCGGAGCCGGGAGCGTCCGGGCCGGGAATGTCACGGCCGGGCACGTCCGGCAGTCCGGCGGTGGGCGGGCAGGGTACGGAGGAGGAACCGGAGTCCGGGGAGGCCGCCGCTCCCGCGGGGTCCGCGCCGAAGCCGACGTCGACTCCGGCTCCGACTCCGGCGAAGTCGAAGCACCCGCTGGACCCGCTGGGGCTGGGGGACGTACTCGGCGACATCCTCGGTGTCCCCGACAAGGAGACGCCGGGCACCCGGCCGCCGAGCCCCTCGGCCACCGCGCAGAAGCCGGGCACCGGCGAACCGTCCGCCGAACCCACGCGGAAGCCGGGGCAGGACGGCCCGGAGCGCCCGGAACACCCGGCCGGCGAGGACAGCCCGGCGGGTGACGCGGCGGGCGCCGTGACGGACGGCACGGAGCAAGCCATCAGGGAGGCGGCCGAGCGGGCGGGGGCCACGGTCGAGGAACTGGACGACGAGGCGAAGGGACTCGACGCCCGCGAGGACGACGACATCCCGGCGGGCGCGGGCGGCAAGGAGCCCTACCCCTGCCCGACCCCCGACCCCGAGGCGCTCGCCGCGGCCGAGGAGGAACGGGGCATCCCGCTGCTGCCGGACGACCCCTGGACGCTGCACAGCTCACTGCTGACGCTGCGCGGGCTCGACTACCACGGCATCGTCGAGGTGAGGACCGGCAGCGGCAGGATCAAGAAGGCGCTGAAGTTCACGGCCTCGTCGGTGGACATCGGCGATCTGCACCAGACCGTGGTCTTCCCCGAGGGCAAGACGGCTCATGTGGAGGCCCGCGAGGGTTCGACATCCACGATCCGCAACGGCGAAGTGACGATGTACACCGAGGAGTTGAAGGGCAATCTCTTCGGCCTCATCCCCATCACCTTCAGCCCGCGGACGCCGCCCCCGCTGAACGTACCGTTCGCCTTCTTCACGGAGGCCAAGGTGACCCAGGCGGGCCAGTTCGGCGGCACGCTCACCGTCCCGGGCCTCCAGAACTACATCACGGACTGATCGGCGCCTCCCGGCAGCCGCGGGAAGAACCGTGGCCCGCCCCCTCGACCCAACAGGGGCGCGGGCCACAGCCCTGTGCACGTGTACGGCGGACAGCCGGGGCGCACTCCGTACGCCTCCGTACGGCAACGGAAAGGCCCGCCGGGGGCGGCGGGCCTGGGGTGGGGGTGCGGGAGGGCGTTCGGGTCAGGCTTCGGCGTTGCCGCCCAGGTGGTGGACCCGGACCATGTTCGTGGTGCCGGGGACGCCGGGAGGGGAGCCCGCGGTGATGATCATGGCGTCGCCCTCGTTGTAGCGCTGGAGCTTGAGGACTTCCTCGTCGACCAGGTCGACCATCTCGTCCGTGCTGCTCACCCACGGCACGATGAAGGACTCCACGCCCCAGCTCAGGGCGAGCTGGTTACGGGTCGACTCGTCCGTCGTGAAGGCCAGGATCGGCTGGGCCGCGCGGTAGCGGGAGAGACGGCGGGCCGTGTCGCCGGACTGGGTGAAGGCGATCAGTGCCTTGCCGCCCAGGAAGTCGGCGATCTCGCAGGCCGCGCGGGCCACCGAACCGCCCTGCGTACGGGGCTTCTTGCCCGGCACCAGCGGCTGGAGCCCCTTGGAGAGCAGCTCCTGCTCGGCGGCGACCACGATCTTCGACATCGTCTTGACCGTCTCGATCGGATACGCGCCCACCGACGACTCGGCGGAGAGCATGACCGCGTCCGCGCCGTCCAGGATCGCGTTGGCGACATCGGACGCCTCGGCGCGCGTGGGGCGGGAGTTGGTGATCATCGACTCCATCATCTGGGTCGCCACGATCACCGGCTTGGCGTTGCGGCGGCAGAGCTCGATGAGCCGCTTCTGGACCAGCGGGACCTTTTCGAGCGGGTACTCGACGGCCAGATCACCACGGGCCACCATGATCGCGTCGAACGCCGCGACGACGGCGTCCATGTTGGCGACCGCCTGCGGCTTCTCGACCTTGGCGATGATCGGGACCCGGCGGCCCTCCTCGTCCATGATCTTGTGGACGTCCACCACGTCCTGCGCGTCCCGGACGAACGAGAGCGCGATCATGTCGCATCCCATCCGCAGACCGAAGCGCAGGTCGTCGATGTCCTTCTCGGAGAGCGCGGGCACGTTCACCGCCGCACCGGGGAGGTTGATGCCCTTGTGGTCGGAGATCACCCCGCCCTCGATCACGATGGACCTGACCTCGGGGCCCACGACCTCGACCACCCGCAGTTCGACGTTGCCGTCGTTGATCAGGATCTGGTCGCCCTTGGAGACATCGCCGGGCAGACCCTTGTACGTGGTGCCGCAGATGGACTTGTCGCCCGCGACATCCTCGGTGGTGATGGTGAACTCGTCACCGCGGACCAGCTCGACCGGTCCCTCGGCGAAGGTCTCCAGCCGGATCTTGGGGCCCTGGAGGTCGACGAGCACACCCACCGCACGGCCGGTGTCCGCCGACGCCTTCCGGACGCGGTTGTACCGCTCCTCGTGCTCCGGGTGGCTTCCGTGGCTCATATTCAGGCGGGCCACATTCATGCCGGCCTCGATGAGCGACCTCAGTTGCTCGTACGAGTCGACGGCGGGGCCCAGTGTGCAGACGATTTTGGAACGGCGCATAAGGCGGATCCTATCGGTTTGTTTCCCTGCGGAATATTCCGGCTGGTGGAAAGTACAAATGGGCGGCGGGCCGCTCAGGCGATAGCCGCCCGTTCGATGTTCGGCATTCTGAGCGGGCCGCCGCTCAGGCGATTGCGGTCCGGTCCTCACCGATCAATGCGAAGGTCTGCCGTGCGATCTCCAGCTCCTCGTCGGTCGGTACGACGGCCACCACGGTCCGCGCCCCGTCCGGCGAGACGATCCGCGGCTCCCCGGAACGTACGGCATTGCGCTTCGCGTCCATGGCCAGGCCCAATGCCTCCAGACCCGCCACGGCGGCCTCCCTCACCTCTGCCGCGTTCTCCCCCACGCCGGCCGTGAAGGCCACCGCGTCCACCCGGCCGAGGACCGCGCTGTAGGCGCCGATGTACTTCTTCAGCCGGTGGATGTAAATGTCGAACGCGAGCCGGGCCCGCTCGTCCCCCTCGTCGATACGCCGGCGGATCTCCCGCATATCGTTGTCTCCGCAGAGGCCGACCAGACCACTTTTCTTGTTGAGAAGTTCATCGATCTCATCGAGGGACATTCCGGCCACCCGCCGGAGATGGAACGTGACCGCCGGATCGATGTCACCGGAGCGCGTACCCATCACCAGCCCCTCCAAGGGGGTCAGCCCCATCGAGGTGTCCACGCACCGGCCGCCCGCGACGGCCGACGCCGAGGCGCCGTTGCCGAGGTGCAGCACGATCACGTTCACCTCCGACGGATCCTTGCCGAGAAGCCCGGCGGTCCTGCGCGAGACATACGCGTGCGAGGTGCCGTGGAAGCCGTAGCGGCGGATACGGTGCGCGTCGGCCGTCGCCGTGTCGATGGCGTAGCGGGCGGCGTACTCCGGCATCGTCGTATGGAACGCCGTGTCGAAGACCGCGACCTGCGGAAGGTCCGGGCGCAGCGCCCGCGCCGTACGGATCCCCAGGAGATTCGCCGGGTTGTGCAGCGGCGCCAGCGGCACCAGCCGCTCGATCTCCGCCAGCACGCCCTCGTCGATGAGGGTTGGCTTGCTGAACTTCAGCCCTCCGTGGACGACCCGGTGGCCGATCGCCGCCAGCTCGGGGGAGTCGAGACCGATGCCGTCGTGTGCCAGCTCGTCCGCGACGGCCTCCAGCGCCTTCGCGTGGTCCGCGAACCTGCCCGTACGTTCACGGCCGCCCTCGCCGCCCGAGGTGTCCCCGCCGGACGAGTCCCCGCCGGATTCCGGCAGGGTGTGCACCAGCCTGGAGGTCTTCTCGCCGATCCGCTCGACCATGCCGACCGCGAGCCGGGAACCGTCCCGCATGTCCAGGAGCTGGTACTTCAGCGACGAGGAACCGGAGTTGAGGACAAGGACGCGGGTGGCGGTATCGGCGGCATCATGCGAACTCACGGGCTGTCGGCCTTCGGTAGAAGTGAAGTGGAGTGAAGGGGAGTGATGTGGAGGAAGGGGAGGAAGGGAGAGCGGACGGGGAAGGGGAAGCGGAAGGGGACGCGAAAAGGGAAGGGGGAGCCGCGCTCACGCGGGCTCGCCCTGCGCATCCTGTGCGCCCTGCGCCTGGATCGCCGTGATCGCCACCGTATTGACGATGTCCTGTACCAGCGCGCCGCGCGACAGGTCGTTGACCGGCTTGCGCAGCCCCTGGAGCACCGGACCCACGGCCACGGCGCCCGCCGAGCGCTGCACCGCCTTGTAGGTGTTGTTGCCCGTGTTCAGATCGGGGAAGATCAGCACCGTCGCCCGGCCCGCCACCTCCGACTCCGGCAGCTTGGTCGCCGCGACGGACGGCTCGACCGCCGCGTCGTACTGGATCGGCCCCTCGATCAGCAGATCCGGACGGGCCGCGCGCACCAGTTTCGTCGCCTCGCGCACCTTGTCGACATCCGCGCCGGAGCCCGAGGTGCCGGTGGAGTACGAGAGCATCGCGATACGCGGCTCGACCCCGAACCGGGCGGCGGTGGCCGCCGACTGGACCGCGATATCGGCGAGCTGCTCCGCGTCCGGGTCCGGGTTGACCGCGCAGTCGCCGTACACCAGCACCTTGTCCGCGAGGCACATGAAGAAGACGGACGAGACGATCGAGGCCTGTCCCCGGGCCCCCTGCCCCACCTGGCTGCCCTGAGCCCCCTGAGCCCCCTGAGCCTCTTGAGTCCGGCGGGTCTTGATGATCTCGAAGGCGGGCCGGATCGTGGCGGCCGTGGAGTGCACCGCCCCCGACACCATGCCGTCGGCCAGCCCCTCCCGCACCATCAGCGTGCCGAAGTAGTTGGGGTCGGCCACGATGTCGTGCGCCAGCTCCACCGTCACGCCCTTGTGGGCGCGCAGCTCCGCGTACCGCTCGGCGAAGCGCCCCCGCAGCTCGGAGGTGTTCGGATCGATGAGCTGGATGGCACCGAGATCGATACCGAGGTCGGCGGCCTTCTTGCGGATGAGACCGGTGTCCCCGAGGAGCGTCAGCTCGCACACATCGCGGCGCAGCAGTACGTCGGCGGCGCGCAGGACGCGTTCCTCCGCGCCCTCCGGCAGGACCACACGCCGGCGGTGGGCGCGGGCCTGCTCCAGCAGTTCGTGCTCGAACATCATCGGGGTCACCCGTCCGCTGCGGGCCACCGAGAGCCGGCCCAGCAGAGCCGCGGTGTCCACATGGCGCTCGAAGAGACCGAGCGCGGTCTCCGCCTTGCGCGGCGTCGCGGCGTTCAGCTTCCCTTCCAGACCGAAGAGTTCGGCGGCCGTGGGAAAGGAACGGCCCGGCACCGAGATCACCGGGGTGCCGGGCGCGAGCCGCGCGGCCAGGGTCAGTACCGAGTCGTCCGGCCGTTCGTCGAGAGTGAGCAGCACCCCCGCTATCGGCGGGGTGCCGGCCGAGTGCGCGGCCAGGGCGCCCACCACCAGATCGGCGCGGTCACCGGGCGTGACCACCATGCAGCCGGGGGTCAGCGCGCGCAGGAAGTTCGGCAGCATCGCGCCGCCGAAGACGAAGTCCAGCGCGTCCCTGGCCAGGCCCGCGTCGTCGCCCAGCAGCACCGTGCCGCCCAGGGCCTGGGTGATCTGGGCGACGGTCGGGGCGGCGAGCGCCGGTTCGTCCGGCAGTACGTAACAGGGCACCGGCAGCCGCGCCGCCAGCCGCTCCGCGATCGCCGCCCGGTCCTCGGGGGCGACCCGGTTGACGACCATGGTCAGGACATCGCAGCCCAGGACCTCGTAGGCGCGGTGGGCGTTGCGCGCCTCGGCCCGTACGGACTCGGCGCTCTGGCCCTTGCCCCCCACCACCGGGATCACGGACGCGCCGAACTCGTTGGCGAGCCGCGCGTTGAGCGACAGTTCGTCGGGAAGCTGGGTGGCCGCGAAGTCCGTGCCCAGGACGAGTACGACCTCGTACTCCCGCGCCACCTGGTGGAAGCGGTCGACGAGCCGGGAGACCAGCTCGTCGGTGCCCCGCTCGGCCTGGAGCGCGGACGCCTCGTGGTAGTCGAGCCCGTAGACCGTCGAGGGGTCCTGTGACAGCCGGTAGCGGGCCCGTAGCAGTTCGAAGAGGCGGTCGGGACCGTCGTGGACCAGCGGACGGAAGACCCCCACCCGGTCCACCTGGCGGGTCAGTAGCTCCATGACCCCCAGCTCGACGACCTGACGGCCGTCCCCCCGGTCGATCCCGGTCACGTACACGCTGCGTGTCACGCGTGCTCTCCCGTCCCCGCTCGTGCCTGGCCCTGCTCGTGAGATGGACAGCCTGTTCCCGTTAGGGTGGCAATGCCCTCTTGACAATACCTTCGGGGGCCGTCGCACCGCCGGGCGCACAGGGGGGTGTACGGGTAGGTGTACGGGCGTACACGGCGTGGTGTACGAACCATTCCCCGGCGCGGTCGACAGCACCGCCGACAGCGGTACCACCCGGCGCGTGACGCCGGTCACCCGTGGGAGGATCGAATCGGAACAGGCTCACCCGTGGAGGGCCGAGGATCCGTCCTCCGGAGAAGTACGGCACTAGCGAGCAGGAGACACAGCACGATGCGTATCGGAGTTCTCACCGCAGGCGGCGACTGTCCCGGCCTGAACGCAGTGATCCGGTCGGTCGTGCACCGGGCCATGACCGGATACGGGGACGAAGTCATCGGATTCGAGGACGGTTTCAAGGGGCTGCTCGACGGCCACTTCCGTCCGCTCGATCTCAACGCGGTCAGCGGCATCCTGGCCCGCGGCGGTACGATCCTGGGCTCGGCCAGGCTGGAGCGCGGCCGGCTGCGCGAAGCCGCCGAGAACTGCGCCGAGTTGGCCCAGCGCTACGGGATCGACGCGCTCATCCCCATCGGCGGCGAGGGCACACTGACCGCGGCCCGGCTGCTCTCGGACGCCGGAATGCCCGTCGTCGGTGTCCCCAAGACCATCGACAACGACATCCACTCGACCGACCGCACCTTCGGTTTCGACACCGCCGTCACGGTCGCCACCGAGGCGATCGACCGGCTCAAGACCACCGCCGAGTCCCATCAGCGGGTGATGGTCGTGGAGGTCATGGGACGGCACGCGGGGTGGATCGCGCTGGAGTCCGGGATGGCGGGCGGCGCGCACGGCATCTGTCTGCCCGAGCGGCCCTTCGAGGTCGACAGCCTGGTGAAGATGGTCGAGGCGAGGTTCTCGCGCGGGAAGAAGTTCGCGGTGATCTGTGTCGCCGAGGGCGCGCATCCGGCCGAGGGCTCGATGGAGTACGGCAAGGGCGAGATCGACCAGTTCGGCCACGAGCGCTTCCAGGGCATCGGCAACCGGCTCGCGGCGGAGCTGGAGCGCCGGATGGGCAAGGAGGCCAGGCCGGTGATCCTGGGCCATGTCCAGCGCGGGGGCACCCCGACGGCGTACGACAGGGTGCTCGCGACCCGGTTCGGCTGGCACGCGGTGGAGGCCGTGCACCGGGGCGAGTTCGGGGGAATGACGGCGCTGCGGGGGACGGCGGTGGAGATGGTGCCGCTGGCGGAGGCCGTGACCCAGCTCAAGACGGTCCCGGAGAACCGTATGTTCGAGGCGGAGAGCGTCTTCTGAGCCTCCGAGCAGCGTGAACGGTACGAAAAGGTTTCCCCGGAGCTGGATGAACGTATCAGGCCCGGCGCACCCCGGCTCAGTGGGGCGCTGAGATCCAGCGGTACTGCAACTCCGGGCGCCCGACCTGCCCGTACTGCGGACTGCGCACCGCGCGCCCGTGGGTGACGAGATGTTCGAGATAACGGCGCGCGGTGATCCGCGAGATCCCCACCCTGACGCCGGCCTCGGCGGCGGTCAGCCCGGTGGGCGAATCACGGAGCGTACGGGTCACCGACTCCAGCGTCGGCGCGCTCAGCCCCTTGGGGAGCGAGGACGGCTGCGGCGCCCGCAGCACGCCCAGCGCCCGGTCCACCTCCTCCTGACCGCTGGCCTCCCCGGCCGCCGCGCGGAACTCCGCGTACCGGGTGAGCCGGTCACGCAGGGTGGCGAAGGTGAAGGGCTTCAGGACGTACTGGACGACACCGAGCGAGACGCCCTCCCGTACCACCGCGAGATCGCGCGCCGAGGTCACGGCGATGACATCCGCGTGGTGTCCGCCGGCCCGCAGCGCGCGCAGAAGCTGGAGCCCGTGCCCGTCGGGGAGGTAGAGGTCGAGGAGGATCAGATCGATGTCCGTGCGCTCCAGCAGCCGGGCGGCCTCGGCGCGGGAGTGGGCGACGCCCGCGACGGTGAAGCCGGTCACCCGGGCGACATAGAGCTGATGGGCGTCGGCCGCGACCGGATCGTCCTCGACCACCAGCACCCGGATCGGCCCCCGCGCCGCGGGACCGTCCCGCTCGGGGCTCACCGGGCGGCCTCCGCGCCGGTGGGCGACGGCACCGCGGCCGCGTCGGTCGAGGCCGCCGTGCGCTTCCCCAGCGGCAGCCGTACGGTGAACTCCGCGCCGCCCTCCGCGCCCCGCGCCAGCGCCACCGTTCCCTGCGCCCGGTGCACGGCCTGCCGTACCAGTGCCAGACCGAGCCCGCGCCCCGGGCCGCGTGTCGACCAGCCGCGCCGGAACACCTCCTCCATGTCCGCCGGGTCGACGCCGTCCCCCGTGTCCCGTACGCCGAGGACCAGTTCACCGCCGGCCGTGCCGTCGACCCGTGCCGTCACCGTCACCCGCGCGCCCTCGCCGCCCTGCGCCGCGTCCACGGCGTTGTCGATCAGATTGCCCAGGATGGTCACCAGATCGCGTGGCGCGAGCGCCGTGGGCAGCACCCCGTCGTCGATACGGCTGTCCTCCGCGAGCACCAGCTCCACCCCGCGTTCGTTCGCCTGGGCCGCCTTCCCCAGCAGCAGCGCCGCGAGCACCGGTTCACCGACCGCGCCGACCACCCGGTCGGTGAGCGCCTGGGCCAGCTCCAGCTCCGCCGTGGCGAACTCCACCGCCTGCTCCACCCGTCCCAGCTCGATCAGCGAGACGACCGTGTGGAGCCGGTTGGCGGCCTCGTGCGCCTGGGACCGCAACGCCTGGGTGAATCCCCGCTCCGAGTCCAACTCCCCGGAGAGCGCCTGGAGTTCGGTGTGGTCGCGCAGGGTGATGACCGTGCCGCGCCGCTCCCCGCCCACCACCGGCTGGGTGTTGACCACCACGATCCGCTCGGCGGTCATATGCACCTCGTCCACCCGTGGCCCGGAGGCGAGCAGGGCGCCGGTGAGGGGCGCGGGGAGGCCCAGTCCGGCGACCGGGCGGCCCACGGCGGAGTCGTCGAGACCGAGCAGTTCGCGGCCGGCGTCGTTCATCAGCGCGATCCTGCGCCTGCCGTCGAGCATCAGCAGTCCCTCGCGTACGGCGTGCAGCGCGGCCTGGTGGTAGTCGTGCATCCGGCTCAGCTCCGCCGCGTTCATCCCGTGGGTGTGCCTGCGCAGCCGGGCGTTGATGACATACGTACCCAGACCGCCGAGCGCCAGTGCCGCGCCCGCCGCCAGCGCCAGCAGCTTGACCTGCTGGGTCACCTCGGAGGAGATCCGGTCCACGGTGATGCCCACGCTCACCAGCCCGGTGATCCGCCCGTTGTCCCGCACCGGGGTGACCGCCCGGATCGAGGGGCCGAGCGTCCCCGTGTAGGTCTCGGTGAACGTCTCGCCGCGCAGGGCGGGAGCCGTACGGCCCAGAAAGGGCATACCGATCTGCGCCGGATCCGGGTGGGTCCAGCGGATCCCGTCCGGATTCATGATCGTGATGAAGTCGATCCCGGTGTCGTGCCGCACCCGTTCCGCGTACGGCTGGAGCAGGGCCGTCGGATCGGGCGTACGGATCGCGTCCCGTACAGAGGGCGAATCGGCCAGCGCGTACGCCGTGGCCAGAACTTGCTTGCGTGCGGTCTCCGCCGCGTGGGCACGACCTGTGATGTACGCGAACATCGCGCACCCCGCCACGACCGCCGCGACCAGCACCACCTGCATGGCGAAGAGCTGGGTGGCGAGGCTGCGCGGGCGGGGCAGATGCATGGGGCAAGTCTGCATCGCCGCATTCACATGAACGAAATGAACGTAACCGTGACCGGGGTCACATGCTGATGGATAGTCGCCGGGACCCCTCGGACAGGGACGGGGGAATCGCACGGAACGAGTCAAGGAGGACCCGTGGCCGCACGCCGGGACCGCACCCATTATCTGTACATAGCGGTGATCGCCGCCGTCGCACTCGGCATTCTGGTGGGCTTCGCGGCTCCTGGTGTGGCCGTCGAGCTGAAGCCGATCGGTACCGGCTTCGTCAATCTCATCAAGATGATGATCTCGCCCGTGATCTTCTGCACGATCGTGCTGGGCGTCGGATCGGTCAGGAAGGCCGCGAAGGTCGGTGCCGTCGGCGGGCTCGCCCTCGGTTACTTCATGGTGATGTCGACCGTCGCGCTGGCCATCGGTCTGGTCGTCGGCAACATCCTGGAGCCCGGTTCCGGTCTGCACCTCACCGAGGCCACCCGCGGCGCGGGCGCGGCCCAGGCGGAAGGGGCGAGCGAGTCCACCGCGGACTTCCTGCTCGGCATCATCCCGACGACGATGGTCTCCGCCTTCACCGAGGGCCAGGTGCTCCAGACGCTGCTGGTCGCGCTGCTGGCGGGCTTCGCGCTCCAGGCGATGGGCGCGGCGGGCGAACCGGTGCTGCGGGGCATCGGGCACATCCAGCGGCTGGTCTTCCGTATCCTCGCGATGATCATGTGGGCCGCGCCGGTCGGCGCGTTCGGCGCGATCGCGGCGGTGGTCGGTGAGACGGGCATCGACGCGCTGAAGTCGCTGGCGATCATCATGATCGGCTTCTACATCACCTGTGCGATCTTCGTCTTCGTCATCCTGGGTCTGCTGCTGAGGCTGATCGCGGGTGTGAACATTCTCTCGCTGCTGAAGTACCTCGGCCGTGAGTTCCTGCTGATCCTCTCGACGTCCTCCTCGGAGTCGGCGCTGCCGCGGCTCATCGCGAAGATGGAGCACCTGGGCGTCAGCAAGCCCGTCGTGGGTATCACCGTGCCCACCGGCTACTCGTTCAACCTGGACGGCACGGCCATCTATCTGACGATGGCCTCGCTCTTCATCGCCGAGGGCATGGGCGACCCGCTCTCGATCGGGGAGCAGATCTCGCTGCTGCTGTTCATGATCATCGCGTCCAAGGGCGCGGCGGGCGTCACCGGCGCGGGTCTGGCCACCCTCGCGGGCGGCCTCCAGTCGCACCGGCCCGAACTGCTCGACGGCGTGGGCCTGATCGTCGGTATCGACCGCTTCATGAGCGAGGCCCGCGCGCTGACGAACTTCGCGGGGAACGCGGTGGCGACGGTCCTGGTCGGCACCTGGACCAAGGAGATCGACAAGGAGCGGGTGGACGAGGTCCTGGCGGGCCGGATCCCGTTCGACGAGAAGACGCTGCTGGACGAGGGCCACGGCGAGGGCCACGGCGAGTCCCCGGCGCCGGCGCCGGAACCCGAGCCGGAGAAGAAGACGGCGGCGGTCTGACCCGGACCTTCACGTCCAGACCTTCACGACGACCCCGGCCGGGGCTTCCCCCCTCCCACCCCGGCCTGCCCGCCGGGGCTCCCCCCAGCCCCGGCTCCCCCGAGACCGGCCCGCACGGAGACCTTCCGTACGGGCCGGTCTTCATCTGCGCGCACCGCACCGCACCGCGCCGAGCGCACCGCACCCCGCACCCCGGAGGCGGTCTCGGCCGAAGCGCATCCCGCACGGCGGAGGCGGTCTCAGCCGAAGCGCGGTCCGGACCACGGCCCCTCGCCGGGAGGCGCACCGTGCCGTTGACGCCAGGGTGTTCACATCCGTAGCCTCCATTTCCGTACGTAGATGGCATCCGCGTAGGGAGACGATCACATGGCGCGCCCCACCGCCCGGACGGCAACCGCCGGAGTGCTCCATGGCTGACCGGGCCGGTCCGGCCATCGCCGAGGTCCGGCTCACCCCGATCCTGGTGACCGACCCGCCGCTGCTCAACACCCAGGGTGTGCACCAGCCGTACACGCCCCGGCTGATCGTGGAAGTGGTCACGGCCGACGGGGTGACGGGGATCGGCGAGACCTACGGCGACACGAAGTACCTCGAACTGGCGAGGCCGTTGGCCGAGCGGCTGCCCGGACACCGGGTCACCGATCTCAACGGCCTGTTCGCGCTGGCTGATCAGGTGGCCGTCGACGCCTCCCGGGTGGACGACTCCGTCGACGTGGGCGGGCTCAGGGGGGTGCAGACCGCCGGCAAACTGCGTCTGTCGGTCGTCTCCGGTTTCGAGGTGGCGTGTCTGGACGCGTGGGGCAAGACCGTCGGCGTGCCCGTGCACGGGCTGCTCGGCGGCAAGGTCCGCGACCGGGTCGAGTACAGCGCGTATCTCTTCTACCGCTGGGCCGAACACCCGAACGGCGCCGGGGAGACCGATGACTGGGGCGCCGCCGTGGACCCGCCCGGCGTGGTCGCGCAGGCCGAACGCTTCGCCCGCGACTACGGGTTCACCTCCTTCAAGCTCAAGGGCGGGGTGTACGAACCGGCCGAGGAGATCGCCGCGGTCCGGGCCCTGGCCGAGCGCTTCCCGGGGCAGCCACTGCGTCTGGACCCCAACGGCGCCTGGTCCGTGGAGACGTCGCTCAAGGTCGCCGGCGAACTGCGCGATGTCCTCGAATATCTGGAGGACCCCACCAGCGGTACGCGGAACATGGCCGAGGTCGCCGCCCGCACACCGGTCCCGCTCGCCACCAATATGTGCGTCACCACGTTCGCCGAGATCCGCGAGGCGTTCACGACGGGCGCGGTCCAGGTGGTGCTGAGCGACCACCACTACTGGGGCGGGCTGCGCAACACCCGTGAACTCGCCGCCGTCTGCCGCGTCTTCGGCGTCGGGCTGTCCATGCACTCCAACACGCATCTCGGGATCAGCCTGGCCGCGATGACCCATGTCGCCGCCACCGTCCCGAACCTCGACTACGCCTGCGACAGTCACTACCCCTGGCAGACCGAGGACGTCATCACCGACACCTCGAAGGAGCGGCTGACCTTCGCCGACGGCCGCCTCGACGTCCCGGACGCCCCCGGGCTCGGCGTCGAACTCGACCGCGACCGCCTCGCCGTACTGCACCGGCGCTGGCTGGACGACGACGGCACCCTGCGCGACCGCGACGACGCCGCCGCGATGCGCGTCGCCCACCCGGAGTGGACGACGCCGGCGGTCCCGCGCTGGTGACCGCCGGCGTACGAGCGTGAGAACGGGGCCCGGACGGTGTCCGGGCCCCGTTCGTGTCCGTCACCTCACCCGTGCGGGCGAGACCGGCGGAGATGGCCGGAGCCGGTGACCGGAGCCCGTGGCCGGAGGAAGGCCGGCTCCGCCGTTACCAGGCCACCGGCAGCGTGATCGGGAAGCGGCGGATCGTCGCCGTGTCCCAGCGCACCTCCTCGACCGGCACCGCCAGCCGCAGCCGTGGAAAGCGGTCCACCAGCCCCCCGATCGCGGCCTCCAGCTCCACCATCGCCAGCGGCGCGGCGATACAGCGGTGTCCGCCCCAGCCGAAGGTCATATGCGGAGTCGGCGTACGGTCCGGGTCGATGACGTCCGGGTCGGTGAACCGCTTCGGATCGCGGTTCGCGGTCAGATACGACACATGGACGAAGTCGCCCGCCCGGATCGTCACGCCCTCGATCTCCACGTCCTCGGTGGCGATCCGCGGGATGCCGACCCCCTTGCGGAACGGGATGAAGCGGAGCAGCTCGTCCAGTACCCGCGTCAGCTCCTCGGGCCGGTTCCTCACCTGCTCCATCAGATCGGGCCGGTTGAGCAGGATGTACGCGATGTTGCTGATCTCGCATGTCGCGGTGTCGTGCCCGCTGAGCATGAGCGTCAGCGCCATGACCGCCAGATCCTGGTCGTCGAAGGCGTCGTCGCCCTCCTTCGCGGCGGCCAGCGTGCTGATCAGATCGTCCCCGGGGCTGCGCCGCCGCTCGGTGACCAGCTTCCCGAAGTACTCGCGCAGCGCCGACTTCGCGTTCGCCGCCGCCTGTTGGGTCTCCGGTCCGGTGGAGAGCAACTGGTGCGCGTACTCCTGCATGCCCGGCCGGTCCTCGGGCGCGATGCCCAGCAGCTCGCAGATGGTGTGCTGGGGGAGCCGGTCCGAGAGATGGCTCACCAGATCGGCGGGCGCGCCGTGCTCGGCCATCTCGTCGAGCAGTCCGGCGGCGATGCCCTCGACGGCGGGCCGCATCCGGTCCACATGCCGCTTGGTGAACGCCTGCGAGGCCAGTTTGCGCAGCCGGGTGCTCCGGGGCGGGTCGATCACATTGATCGACTCCGGCGAGACGATCGGCTCCGGCGTCAGCCGCGGATAATTCCGCCCGGTGATCGCCGCTCGGCTGAACCGGTGATCGGTGGTCACCTGCCGCACCCCCTCGAACCCCGTGACCAGCCACGCGTCCGCGTCCCCATAGGGCAGCCGGATCTTGGTCACCGGATTCCTGGACATCAGTTCTGCGAGCAGGGGATCGAATTCCAGGCCCTCGCTGAAGTCGAACGGACAGGTGGTCGTTTCGCCGATCTCGGTCATCGCGTACTCCAGGACGGGCACGTTCGGTATGAACGGTGCGGTTGTCAGCGATGCATGATTACCTCCCCCATTTCGCGTATATACCCCAGGCGCGGCAAATGGGTATCCCGCCACCCGTTGGAGTGCCCGCCCCGATGCCCGCCCCCTCGCGCGCCCTCACTCCCGCCGGCGCTACGGCGAGAAGGTGCCACGGACCTACTCCGTCGGCCGTCGGATGCTTCACTTGCCGATGAGGTGACATATCGCCGCATCAACGCGACTTTGTGTGCGAATCCGAGGGAGGAGGGTCTGATGACGGTCTTACCGACGCGCGGGACCGCGGAGGGCGGGGACGACGAGGAGAAGGACAAGCTCCCCGGCCGGCCCTGGAAGCCGATCCTGGAACCGCATCCGGACGGCGAGTCGCCCGAAGGGGATGGGAAACACCGCAAGTGACACTCATGTCTGAGCAGGAGGGCCGCGCCGGCGATGAGTTGACGCGGCATCTCCTCGAACTCGGAGTTCTGACGCCCGAGTGGGCGAAGGTGTTCCGGGCCGTGCCCCGGTCACTGTTCCTGCCGGACCTCTTCTGGGCGTACGACACGAGCACCGGCCGCAGCGAGCCTGTGGCCAGGGACGATGATCCCGCGGGCTGGGCGCGGGCGGCGTACGAGAATATTCCGTTGATCACCCAGTGGGACGACGGGCGGCACGCCGGTACCCAGCCCGGAGACAAGCCGACCAGTTCGGCAAGTATGCCGTCGGTCGTCGCGTCCATGCTGGGGGATCTGGAAGTCAGCGAGGGCATGCGGGTGCTTGAAGTGGGCACCGGCACCGGCTGGAACGCTGGACTCCTGGCCCACCGTCTGGGCGGCGCCGACGTCGTCAGCGTAGAGATCGATCCGGCGGTCGCGGCGCGCGCGTCGGGAGCCTTGGCGCGAGCCGGAGTCGCCCCGCTGGTGGTGGAAGGCGACGGCCGGGACGGCTGGGCGCCGGGAGCGCCGTACGACCGCGTGATCGTGACGGCAGGCGTACGGGTCATCCCACCCCGCTGGCTCGAACAGACACGCCCGGGTGGCGTCATTCTCGCCCCGTGGGGCACCCACTACACCCACCAGGACGGACTGGTTCGGCTGACCGTGAGCGAGGACGGCCGCGCTGTCGGTCCCTTCCTCCGCATGGTGGAATTCATGAAACTCCGGGACCAGCGGCTCGACTGGAACCAGTTCGTGGGCCATGTCAAGGAGTTCCCCGGCGACGCCGATGTCTCCAGTACGGCTCTCACCGCGGCCGACGTCGGAGGCCGCTACGACACGGCGGACTTCGTCGCGGGCCTCTGCGTACCCGACTGCGCCCACGTCGTCAATCAGGGAGACTCGGATGAGCCGGGCGACGCGAGGGCCTGGTTCCTGGACATCCGCAGCCGCTCATGGGCGGCCGTGGTCTTCACCCCCGGGGCCGCCGAAGCCACCGTCCACCAGTCCGGGACCCGCCGCCTCTGGGACGAGGTGGAGCATGCCCTGACCTGGTGGATCGACCGTGGCAGACCGGAGTACGACCGCTTCGGACTCACCGTGGACCGCGACGGAAGCGCACGCCCGTGGCTCGACGCCCCGTCAAACATCCTGCCGTTCACCGGACCGTGACCGCGGTCAGCAGCCGCGCCGCGCCACAGCGCGAGCGCGCCGACCAGCCCTCGCGCATTCGCTACGGGCGCTTCGCGCGATACCGCGAGAAGCCGTGGGCCGTCTCGACGAAGGTGAATCCGGCCTTCACAAGGACCCTGCCGGAAGCTGTGTTGTCCACCCGGTGTTTGGCGTGCACGGTGGAGACCCTCAGCGCGTCGAAGGCGAAATTCATCAGGTCGAGCACGGCGGCAGTCGCGTACCCCCGCCCCCAGCTGTTCCGGCGCAGGATGTAACTCAGGACGCTGTCGTCCTTGACCACATCGAGCTTGACGACACCCACCAGGTCGCCGTTCACGTCGATACCGAAGACGTAGCGAAGGCGCGGTCGGTCCGTGGACCAGGCCATGGCCCTGTGGATGTATTCCATGGCTTCGACTTCGCCCATCGGGTCACGGTCCAGGAAGCGCACCGACTCGTAGCCGTAGCTGGCTTGGACGGCTGACCTGTCGTTCGGCTTCAGTTCACGGAGTACGATCACGCTTCCGCCAGTGCGGTGCCGAGCTCGGCGGCCGTAGGACGGTCGTCCGGGCCGGACAGAAGAACCGCGCGGAGTACGTTCTGGAGCGTTGGCCACGGGGTGGCGGAGTCCAACGGGATCGTGCCGGTGGCGATGGCCGTCCGTCGCGCGACCGGCCCCGCGTCCGGGCGTACGCCGACAGCGGCGTAGTCCAGTGGCCATCTTCCCGTCGTGCAGGTCCAGAGCGTACCGGCGAGGGCGTACACATCGGCTGAAGCGGCCGGCTTCACCGGCTGTGGGCCGTGGGTGATCCACGCCGCGAGCTCCGGAGCCACCAGATGTGTGATGCCACCGTAGAACTTCGGCCAGGGGGCGTCGCCTTCATGCCACGTCCATGCGAAGTCGATGAGTCTGGCACCACTCCGGGTGTGGATGCCGTGGGAGGGCTGGAGATCCCCGTGAACCCACCCGGCGACGTGGAGACCGGCAACGGCGCGGCACAGTTCGACGGCTCCCGCGAGCGCCTGACCGCGGCCGAGAACGTGGGTACAGCGGTCCGGGCCGTCCCGGATCGACTGGAAGAGCTGAAATGTGGATGGCCCGTTCAGCCAGGGTGTGACGTACCAGACGCCTCCCGCGGCTCGCCCCGCCGTGACGGTGTAGCGGGGGAGCTGGTCGAGGACTGCCGCTTCCCGCGCGGTGGTCTCCGCGCCCTCCCCGTAGCCGAACTTGACCGCCACGGTGGCTGTGGCACCGGCCGCCTTCCATACGGCGGACCCGCGCCGGTCAGTGATCTCCTTCAGCTCAACCGGACCACAGAGGTACTCCGCTGCCTTCAGCGCCTCTTGGGGGCAGGCAGTGAACTGGCCCATTCCCGTACCACCTTCCACTCGCACGGCATATGGGCGAACACGTCGTGGCCGTCGTCGTCGGCCGTGGCCACCGCCGCTGAGAGGTCAGGGGTGTCCGTCAAGAACGCGGGGTCACGCGGACGCACCGACGACCGTACGGGAAGGAATGAGTACGGAGCCCGTGGGACGGACCGGCCGTGTTTGTCCCACTCCTGGACGCCTCGGGTGAATTTGCCGAACATCACACCCACCGGTCCGTAAAGATGCTTCAGCGCCCAGTGCGGCCAGGCCATCAGCTCCCGGGGGTCCGCGTCCGCTCCTTCGCCGGCGGGGAGAACGACGATGTTCTCGCATGCGAGCGGGGACCGGGTTCGCCTCGCCGACGAACGTACCCACTCGGCGGCCCGGACCGCGGCATGGAACAACTCTGCCTCAAGCGAGTACCGATGGACTTCCGGTGCCATCTCGTACACCGTCCAGCACGTCATGCCTCGGGCAGTGGAGGCCTTGAGGAACGGGCAGTGCTCGTACATCGCGGTGACGTACCCGGACACGTCCACGCTCGTGGGATCCACCGACCGGGACTCGATGAGGCGGAGCGCCCCGGCGGTGGGCCGGGACGCTCTGTTTACCCCTGCGGTGATCACCTGGTGGTCCTCTTGGGCTGAACGTCCTCGTCGTCGCCGGGCGCGGGCGCACAGTCCCACTCGGCCACCACTGTGCCGGTGTCCCGGTAGTGGGCCAGGGCGTACTCGTCGACGGTGCCGTCCGCGTGGGTGAACCAGATCTCCGGCAGGGGGCCGTATGTCTCCTCGTACGCGCCGACCCAGGCGATGAGCCCGCTTCCCGCGGCCTCGATATGTGTCAGCTTTCGGCCGGCGTGCTCCGCGGTGAACGCACCCTGCGCCTCCGGCTTCTCGGCAAGTCGATGCCACACCGCGTCGATCGCGTTGGAGAACATCTCAGGCGCGGTCCGGCCGGCGTCGAACCGCCGGCCGGCAATGGCGAAGAACTTTCCCAATTCGACAAGCTCCACAGCGCCTTTGGTGGTGATAGACATATGCCCTCCTGTGAATAGACGAGTTCGGCCGACGGTGGTCGGCTCGGTTGCCGTCGAGGTTAGAGACAGGAGAAAGGCGACAGCAATGAGTGTGCCGGAATGTGCCAAGAATCAAGGGAGAGAGCCGACGGCCTTCATGATCAGGTCTTTTGCCGCCAAGCCGTGGAGGGCGAGTTCCGAAAGCACGGAGAACGTCTGGATGTACATGCCGATCTCCTGTGGATTTTTGACACTGAGATGAGCTGAGACGAGCTCGACGTTTACTTCCTCCTCATCGAAGACGAAGAACCCCTCGACCGGCCATAGGCTGCTGCGATCGGTGTCCATGGGGATGATGCCGAGACTCACCGAGGGAAGGGACGCCGCCACCAGCAGGTGGTCCAGTTGTCCAGCCATGACCTCCGTGCCGCCGACACGGTGGCGGAGGGCGCTCTCCTCAAGGATGATCGCGAAGCGATGGTCTCCCTCATGGAGGATGTGCTGTTTCTCAACACGGACTCGGACCGCCTGTTCCACATCGTCGATGACATGGCGACGATCGCGGATGGATTTCAGCAGCGCCTCGATGTACGGAGCTGTCTGTACGGGTCCCGGGATGAGCCAGGGTGAGTAGACACGAAAGCGCCGGGTGCGTTCCCACAGCGGAAGTACGGATTCCTGGGCGCGTTTGAGTCCGGTCTGTTCCATGCGACGCCACTCGACGTACAAGCCGTCGATACCACGCGCTGTGGTCACCAATTCCTCGGCCAGCTGCGGGACTCCGCAGTGAAGTGCCCACATTCGAAGGTCGGCTTCCGAGGGGCGTCGGATTCCGCTCTCGAAGCGTGAGCACTTCGATTCATGCCAGTCGGCTCGCAGGGCCAAGGCGCGCGCCGTCAGTCCGGCGTCCTTCCGGATCTCACGCAGACGTCGGCCCAGGGCTTTCGTGGCCTCTTCCACGCTGGATGACGGTGACGACGAGCAGGACGGACGAGGTTGCCGTGAAGATCTCATGACCCGAGGCGAGTGTGGTCCGGACGGTTATGCGGTCGGCTCATAATCCTCGTGCGGTGTACCGCGTTCCCAGACGGCTTCGAAGGCCGATGCGCACAGCTTGGCCACCTCGGGGTCGCCCGTCACCTCGTGTTCCAGGGAGTCGCCGTCTCCGTCGAAGTGGTTGACGAGGACCAGGCGCTCGTCGAACAGCCAGAAGTCGTTCCCCGGAAGGGCGATGTCCGTCGCCTGGCGGCGCGGGAGCCAGCGGACCTTCTCTCCGGCCGCGACATTCAGACCGTCGGTGATCTCGTACTCGAAGCGGATGTAGTCACTGACGGGCTCGGAGACGATACGGGCACGGCGTACCTCGATACCGCGATGTGTTGCCCGGGAGACCAGTTCGAGCCAGTCGGTCCAGCGCTCTGCCGGATCGATCCGGTGTCCGGCGCTCCAGTCGACGAACGCGGGGTCCGACTTCATGTAGCCGTCGCGCATCTCAAGATGCACCGCCGAGCTACGGCAGTTCAGGAACAGCTCGTCGAACGTCGGTACCGTCGTCACCCTTCACCTCCAAGAAGAACTGCACCATGCGCCTGGGGATCTCCACCACGGTCTCGTGTTCGGGGATGTCCATCTGGGCCAGGTGCTCCTTGTCCAGCACTTTCCAGCCCTGGACAAGGTAGTTGTCCTTGACGTCGTCCAGATACACCGTGGGAGAACCCCCGCTGGGGCTCTCGGGATCCTTGCCGAGCGCGTGCAGGGCCATGAGGGGGACCTCCGTCGTCGGTTACGTCCTGTGCGGTCCACGTTGCCGTGTGCTCACCACCGGCGGCCAGGGACTTGCCAGAACTTGCCAACGGTACGGGTCGGCTGTCGGCGGCTTCATGAGCGCGGGAGGCGTGGAGAACACCGTCGCTCCCCGGCATGCCGCGCTGTTCGCACGTGTACACGGCGTGTGCAGCGCGGTCGGCTTCCGTGGTGGGCGCCGGAGTTGTCCGGTGGCCCGGTGGCAGGTGATGACCCGCTGTGGCTCCGGGCCGGTGGGCTCGGAGCCACAGTGGGGTCGCGGTGGGGCGCGACGGGAGCGGCTCGGACCGTTGGGGGACGGAGCCGGGCCGGGTCAGCCGAAGGGGATCCGGACCACCGACTGGTTGCCGGTGCCGAGTGTGCTGGTGCCGTTGCCTATGGCGTTCCAGACCTCGATACGGACCTTGCCGTTGACCAGGTTGCCGTGGGTGCCGGTGGCCGACTTGAGGCCGCTGGTCTGGGTGTAGTGCTCGTAGCCGGGGACGGGATCGGTCGCGAAGTACATATACGTCTCCGTGCGGTCCCAGGTGCCGTCGCCGGTGCGGTCGTAACTCACCCTCACCTGCTGGCCGTTGCCTACCGTCGCGCCCGAGTCGACGAAGAGGTCGAACTGGGTCGAGCCGCCGTTGTACGTCCGGGTGATACCACTGGAGGTGAAGACCTGCGGGCTGTGCGGTGTGCCGTCGTAGTTGGCGCCGCCCGCCGTGGCGACGGTGGCCGTCGTGGCGGAGCCGGAGGAGTCGCCGAGGCCGGCCCCCGTGCGCGCGTACAGCGTCGAGGAGCCCGAGGGCGGCGGGTCGGTGGGCGGGTCCGTGGGCGGGTCGCTCGGGGTCGAGCCGCCGCCCCGGGTCCAGACGCCCACGTAGTCGACGAGCATGGGACGGCCGGGCACGGTCGCCGCCGTCGGCGTCGGGCCGCCGAGCGCGTCCGGGAACGCGCCGCCGATCGCCACGTTCAGCAGCAGGAAGTACCCCGCGTGGTCCGTCATATTGGCCCAGGTGCCCGCGTCGACCTGGTTCTGCCGCACGGTGTGGAAGAGCTGGTCGTCCACGTACCAGCGCAGCTCGTTCGGTGTGGTCGAGCGGTCCCACTCGAAGCGGTAGGTGTGGAAGGCGGACTGGCAACTGGCCCCGGGGCAGGCGCGGTTGGCGCCGAGACCGGTGGTCTCGTTGCAGGGGCCGCCCGGACTCACACCGCAGTGCAGCACACCCCAGACGGAGTTGATCCCGTTGACGTTCTCCATGATGTCGAACTCACCGGTGCCCGGCCAGTTCCAGTAGTTGCCCCGGTACGGCGAACCGAGCGCCCAGAAGGCGGGCCAGTAGCCGAGCGCCGCGGTCCCGGTCACGTTCGGCATCTGGATACGTCCCTCGATACGGAGGGTGCCGCCCGTCGGAGCCTTGAAGTCGGCGCGCCGCGTCTCGATCCGGGCCGAGGTCCAGTTGCCGCCGCCGTCCCTGAGCGGGGTGATACGGAGATTGCCGGTGCCGTCGAGGCTCAGATTGGCGGGGTTCGCGGTGTAGTTCTGGATCTCGCCGGTGCCCCAGTTGCCGGGCCCGCCGGGGTAGCCGTGGCCCGTGTCGATCTGCCAGTCGGCGGCGGAGGGAAGGGTGCCGCCCGCGCCGTCGAAGTCGTCGCTCCACTGGAGGTTCCAGCCGGGAGCGGGCGGAATGGCGCCCTGCGCGCTGCCCGCGCCCGTCAGCCCGACGAAACCCGCGAGCGCGACGGCCAGGGCCATGCCCGCGGCGAGCAGGGGGGTACGGGAGCCGCCGGGGATACGCGGACGGGCGGCGGCCGTGGGCCGGGTACGGCCTCCGGTGGAACGGATGGAACGGATCGTTCCGCTGATGCGGCTCGTTCTCAAGGAAACACCTCCGGTGAGGATGGTGCCGAGGGAGATCTGAGAGCGCTCTCAGTACGTCTTGTATGACCTGCCGGGGGAGCCGTCAATGGCTGCGACCCGTCCATTTCTTGAAGGAATCGGCTTCTTGCCTTGACGTCGGCGTCAAGGGTTACCGTCGAGGACATGCGAATCGGTGAGCTGGCGGAGCGGGCCGGGACCACCGCCCGGACTCTGCGGTACTACGAGTCCCGCGGGCTCCTGCCCGCACGGCGCGCGGTGAACGGGTACCGCGTGTACGACGAGAGCGATCTGCGGCTCCTCCGGCAGATCCGGACCCTTCAGGACTTCGGGTTCGGCCTTGAGGAGACACGGCCGTTCGTCGAGTGTCTGCGTGCCGGGCACCCGGCCGGGGACGTGTGCTCCGCCTCGCTCGCCGTGTACCGGCGCAAGCTCACCGAACTGGACGGTCTGATCGACGAGCTCCGGTCGGTGCGGGCCCAGGTCGGGGCGCAGCTCGACCGGGCGGAGGCCGTACGGGCCGGGCTCGCGGCCGGCGGGGAGATGCCCGGCGGTCCCGAGCCGCGGTGCGAACTGACGGGCCAGGGGCTCACCCATGTCACTCACGAAGGGGACGAGAAATGATCAACGCGGCGGGTATCCGGACATCGGGCGCCCAGACATCGGGCGCCCAAGCGCCGGGGGCCAAGGCGCCGGGGGCCAAGGCTTCGGGCGCCAGGGCGGCGGGCGTCGATTCCGTGACGGACGCCGACTTCGACGACGAGGTGCTGAAGTCCGGCCTGCCGGTCCTGGTGGAGTTCACCGCCGACTGGTGCCCTCCGTGCCGGCAACTCGCGCCGGTCCTGAGCGCCGTGGCCGAGGAGGAGGCCGACCGTATCAAGGTCGTACAGCTCGATGTGGACACCGATCCGCGGACGGCCGCGCGGTACGGCGTGCTCGCCCTGCCGACACTCATGGTGTTCCGCGCGGGAGAGCCGGTGGCGTCGATGGTCGGCGCCCGTTCGAAGCGCAAGCTCTTGCAGGAACTGGCCGACGTGCTCTGACGTGCCCTGTCACAAAAATGCCCCGGTCCGAATTGACGGCCGGGGTATTCGTCTGCGTATATTGAGTGTTTCCGTGTCCTGATTTCGTTGAGGATACGGACTACTCACTGGAATGCAGCGTATCGGACAGGGGTCGAATTGTCAACCAGGGAATCCAGCGACGAATTGCGGAATGAGCAGCAATTCATCTCTGTCCTCTATGAGCGTCTCGACGCCCTCAGGGAGCAGGCCGAGACCGCCGTGGAGACGTCGATCGGCCAGGTCACCACCGTGCGGCAGGGCCGGGTGGAGCGGGACATCAGCGTCGCGGAACAGTCCCACCGGCTCTCCTCGCTGAATGCCGTCGAGACGGGGCTCTGTTTCGGGCGGATCGATCTCCGGGAAGACACCAACACCGACAACGGCACCAACACCGGCACCGGCACCGGCGCCACCCATCACATCGGGCGTATCGGAATGCGCGCCGACGACGAGGAGCACACCCCGCTGCTGATCGACTGGCGGGCTCCCGTGGCACGCCCCTTCTATCTCGCCACCGGCTATTCCCCCATGGGTCTGCGCCGGCGCCGGCACATCACCACCCAGGGGCGCCTGGTCACCGCGCTGCACGACGAGATCATGGATCTCAGCGACACCACCCGCACCGGATACGAGGACCCGGACGGCGACGCCGTACTGCTCTCCGCGCTCAACTCCGCGCGTACGGGCCGGATGAGCGACATCGTCCAGACCATCCAGGCCGAGCAGGACCGCATCATCCGCGCACCGCACCGCGGCGTACTGGTCGTCGAGGGCGGTCCGGGCACCGGCAAGACCGCGGTCGCGCTCCACCGGGCGGCGTATCTGCTCTACGCGCACCGGGAGCGGCTCGCCCGTCGCGCCGTGCTGATCGTCGGCCCCAACCCGGCCTTCCTGGGCTATATCGGCGAGGTGCTGCCCTCGCTCGGTGAGACCGGGGTGTTGCTGTCCACCATCGGCGAGCTGTTCCCCGGTGTACGGGCCACCGGCACGGACACCCCGGCGGCGGCCGAGATCAAGGGACGGGCGGCGCTGGCCGAGGCGCTGGCCGGTGTCGTACGCGACCGGCAGACCGTGCCCCACCGTGCCACCGAGATCGCCCACGAGGGGTACGGGACGCTCCTCCTCGACCGCGCGATGGCGGAGGACGCCCGCTGGCACGCCCGGGAGACCGGCCTTCCGCACAATCTGGCCCGTCCGCACTTCGCGTTCCATGTCATCGACGCCCTGACCGCCCAGCTCGCGGAGCGGATCGGCGCCGATCCCCTCGACGGCGGCAATCTCCTCGGCGCCGACGACATCGCCCAGCTCGGCAAGGAGATCGCCACCAGCCGTGAGGTGCACGCGGCGATCGAGGAACTCTGGCCGCTCCTCACCCCGCAGCGGCTGATCGCGGACTTCCTCGCCGCCCCCACCCGGCTGCCGGACGGCGACGCCGAGCTGATCCGCAGGCCCGGGGGCGGGATCGACGGCCCCTGGACCCCGGCCGATGTACCGCTGCTGGACGAGGCCGCCGAACTGCTCGGCGAGGACGACAGCGCCGCCCGCGCCGCCGCGGAGGCCGAGCGCCAGGACCGGATCGCGTACGCGCAGGGCGTCCTCGATCTCTCGGAGGGCTCGAAGACCTACGAGTTCGAGGACCAGGAGTCCGAGGTGCTCGCCGCGCACGACATCATCGACGCCGAACGGTTCGCGGACCGCCAGGAGGAGGCCGACTCCCGCAGCGCTGCGGAACGGGCCGCCGCCGACCGCACGTGGGCCTTCGGCCATATCGTCGTGGACGAGGCCCAGGAACTCTCCGCCATGGCCTGGCGGTTGCTGATGCGCCGCTGCCCGACCCGCTCCATGACCCTGGTCGGCGATCCCGCCCAGACCGGGGACGCGGCGGGCTGCGACTCCTGGCGGCAGATCCTCGCGCCGTATGTCGGCGACCGCTGGAGACTGGCCAGGCTCGGCGTCAACTACCGCACCCCCGTGGAGATCATGGAGGTCGCGGCGGAGGTACGGCGGACGGCGGACCCGCTCTTCGAGCCCCCGAAGTCGGTACGTTCGACCGGCCGCGCCCCGCTCGTACGTACCGTGGAACCGGCGGCCCTGGTCCGTACGGCCGCCGCGCTGACGGCCGCACCGGAGCTGGCGCACCCGGACGAGGGCCGTCTCGCGGTGCTCGCCCCCGCCACCCTGCTCCCCGCGCTGGCGGCCGAACTCCCGGGCGCCTCCTGGGGAACCGCGCCGGATCTCACCCGGCCGGTGGTCCTGCTCAGCGCCCGCCAGGCGAAGGGCCTCGAATTCGACACCGTGATCGTCGTCGACCCGGACGGCATCCTGAAGGCCTCACCGCGTGGCGCCAACGACCTGTACGTGGCACTGACCCGGGCGACCCAGCGGCTGGGGATCGTACGCACCTGACACGGGACCGTACGCCCCTGATCCACCGCCCCCTGATCCATCCGGTGCCGCCCCGCCCGGCGCCGCACTCGCCGGAACTGCCCGGTGTCGCCCCCGCCGGAACCGCTCCGGCGGGGGGCGGGGGGCACGCCACTGGCACGCCACCCGGGAGGCATGCCGCCGCGTCACCGTCACACGGGCCGCAGCCAGACCGTCGCCAGCGGAGGCAGGGTGAGCTGGATACTGGCCGGGCGCCCGTGCGCGGTCACCGACTCCGGCTTCAGCGGCTCCGGGTTGAGCACATCGCTGCCGCCGTAACGCGCCGCGTCGGTGTTGAGGACCTCGGTCCAGGCCGTGAACTCCTCGGGCACACCGAGCCGGTACTGATGGCGCACCACCGGCGAGAAGTGCGAGACCGCCAGCAGCGGCGAGCCGTCCGCGTCGAAGCGGAGGAAGGCGAAGACATTGTCGTCGGCCGCGCCCCCGTCCACCCACGAGAAGCCCTCGGGCACGGTGTCGCGCTGCCAGAGCGCGGGGGTCGCGCCGTACACCCTGTTGAGATCGCGCACCAGATCGCGCACGCCCCGGTGGTCGGCCTCCGCCTCGTACGACGGGTCGAGCAGCCACCAGTCCGGGCCATGGCTCTCCGACCACTCCGCGCCCTGGGCGAACTCCTGCCCCATGAAGAGCAGTTGCTTGCCGGGATGGGCCCACATGAAGCCCAGATAGGCGCGTTCGTCCGCGCGCTGGCGCCACCAGTCGCCGGGCATCTTGGAGACCAGTGAACGCTTGCCGTGCACGACCTCGTCGTGCGAGATCGGCAGGACGTAGTTCTCGCTGTACGCGTACACCATGGAGAAGGTCATCTCGCCGTGGTGGTACTTGCGGTGGACGGGCTCCTTGGACACATAGTCCAGCGAGTCGTGCATCCAGCCCATGTTCCACTTCAGCCCGAAGCCGAGACCGCCGAAGCCGTCGGGGCCCGTCTCGTGGGTGGCGCGGGTGACACCGTTCCAGGCGGTGGACTCCTCGGCGATGGTCACCACACCGGGGCAGCGGCGGTAGACGGTGGCGTTCATCTCCTGGAGGAAGGCCACGGCGTCCAGATTCTCCCGCCCGCCGCGCTCGTTCGGGGACCACTGGCCCTCCTCGCGCGAGTAGTCGAGGTAGAGCATCGAGGCCACCGCGTCGACGCGCAGTCCGTCGACATGGAACTCCTCGCACCAGTACACGGCGTTGGCGACCAGGAAGTTGCGGACCTCCGTACGGCCGTAGTCGAACTCCAGCGTTCCCCAGTCGGGGTGCTCGGCCCGGCGCGGGTCCGGGTGCTCGTACAGCGGCGGGCCGTCGAACCGGGCCAGCGCCCAGTCGTCCTTGGGGAAGTGGGCCGGCACCCAGTCGACGATCACCCCGATGCCCGCGCGGTGGAGGGCGTCGACGAGATACCGGAAGTCGTCCGGGGTGCCCATACGGGACGTCGGCGCGTAGAAGCCGGTGACCTGATACCCCCAGGAGCCGCCGAAGGGATGCTCGGCGACGGGCATCAGCTCGACATGGGTGAAGCCGAGGTCCTTGACATAGGCGGGGAGCTGCGCGGCGAGCTGACGATACGTCAGACCAGGCCGCCAGGACGCGAGATGGACCTCGTAGACGGAGAACGGCGCCTCGTGCACCGGACGGTCGGCGCGGTGCGCGAGCCACTCCTCGTCGCGCCACACATGGTGCGACTCGGTGACGACGGAGGCGGTCGCGGGCGGCACCTCCGTACGCCGTGCCATCGGGTCGGCGCGCACCGTGTGCGAACCGTCGGGACGCGTGATGTCGAACTTGTAGAGCGCGCCCTCGCCGATCCCCGGCACGAACAGCTCCCACACCCCGCTGGAGCCGAGCGAGCGCATCGGGAGAGCCGTCCCGTCCCAGTAGTTGAAGTCACCGGAGACCCGTACGCCCCGGGCATTGGGCGCCCAGAGGGTGAAGCGGGTGCCGGTCACGCCCTGGTGGACCATGGGCCGGGCGCCGAGCGCCCGCCACAGCTCCTCGTGCCTGCCCTCGCCGATCAGATGCAGATCGAGTTCGCCGAGCGCGGGCAGGAAGCGGTACGGGTCCCGCACCTCCAGTTCGTCGAGCCGCTCCGTTTCCTCGCTGTACCGGACGAGCAGGAGGTACTCCGGGACGGTCCGCAGGGGCAGGACCCCGGAGAAGAAGCCGTCCCCGTCGTCGTTCAGCCGGACCCGTACGGCCGGCTCCTCGGCGACGACGGTCACGGCACGGGCGTACGGCCGCAGCGTCCGGAAGAGCACACCGTCCTTCACGGGATGCGCGCCCAGCAGCGCGTGCGGATCGTGGTGCGCACCGCTGAGCAGCCGCTGCCGGTCGTCCTCGGCCAGGACCGGCGCGGCCCGCACCCCGCGCCCGCCCGCGTCCTCGCGCGGCGGGTGCTCGCGCGGCGCGTCCTCGCGCGGCCGGGGCGCGGACGCGGCGCCGGAGTCCTGCGGGCGGGCGGGCCGCGCGGACTTCTTCCCCGCGGACTGCTTCCCCTGCGCGGGCTTCTTCTCCTGCGCGGGCTCCGGCTTCTCCCGCGCGCGCTCCGGCTTCCCCGATGTGGGTTCCGGCTTCCCCGGCGCGGGCTTCTTCCCCGTCCCGGCCGGAGCGGGGACGGAGGTGGTGGGGAGCCTGGGCTCCGAAGGACGGTCGGACGGCGTGCGGGCGGTCACGGGGGCTGCCTCCTCGGCGGGACTGCGCTGTGCGGACGGTGAGTAGGGGACGGGTCGGGGGCGGGCGGGGGTCCGGTCCGTTGTGGCGTTACGTTCCTTCTCGGTCCTGTCCGGCCGGAACGGGACCTGGCCGCACCGGGCCGCCGGGTCAGGCGTCCTCCGCCAGCCGGCGGATCGCCGCCATGGGCACCGGGAGCCAGTCGGGACGGTGCCTGGCCTCGTACAGCACCTCGTAGACCGCCTTGTCCGTCTCGTACGCGCGCAGCAGCTCCGGCTCGGCGCGCGGATCGGTGCCCGCCGCCCGCGCGTATCCCTCGCAGTACGCCGCCCGGCAGCGCGCCGCCCAGTCCGGGCGCCACGGTTCGTGGGAGCGGGCCGCGTAGTCGAAGGAACGGAGCATGCCCGCGACATCGCGGACCGGCGGCTGCGGACGGCGGCGCTCGGCGAGCGGACGGGCCGGCTCGCCCTCGAAGTCGATGACCGACCACCGGCCGTCCGGTGTCCGCAGGGTCTGTCCGAGATGCAGATCGCCGTGGACGCGCTGCGCGGGTCTGCCACGCGCCGCCTCGTCCAGCCCGGCGAGCGCGTCGAACGCGGTGCGCAGCCCCGGTACGTACGGCATCAGCACCGGCACCGCCTGCGCCGCCGCCTCCAGGCGCTCGGCCATTCCCCCCGCGAGCTGCGCGGTCTGCCGGCGTCCCAGGGTGACCGTCGGCAGCGCGGCGGCCAGCGCGATGTGCACCTCGGCGGTGGCCTGCCCCAGCGCCCGCGCTTCCCCGGTGAAGTCACGGCCCCGGGCCAGCGCCGCGAGCGCGAGCTGCCAGCCGTCCTGGGAGCCGCGCAGATAGGGCTGGAGCACCCCGAGGGTGAGGGAGTCACCGCTGCCCGAGGGGTCGGCCGCCTCGAACCAGGCGACGGGCGCGGGCACCCGCTCGCACCCCTCGGCGGCCAGCGCGAGCGGCAGCTCCAGATCGGGATGGGGCCCGGGGAAGACCCGCCGCAGGATCTTGAGGATGTAGGCGTCCCCGTACACCAGGGACGAGTTCGACTGCTCGGCGTCGAGCAGCCGGCCGGTCAGCCCGGTGGGGACCGTGCCCGCGTGGTCGAACCGCAGCGGTCCCAGCGCGCCCGACGCGCGCAGCCGCTCCAGCAGCAGCTCGGCCAGGCGCGGATCGTGCAGTCCCTCGTAGACGGTACGGCCGGCCAGCGGACCCTGGGCGGCATGGCCGATCAGCGCGGATGCCAGGGCCGGCGGCAGCGCCTTCCGTACCCCGAGCAGCAGCTGGTAGCAGTCGCCGCCCGAGACGGTGGCGGAGGCGGCGGCCGAGGAGGCGACCCCGGAGGGGGTGGACGAGGGAATCGACGGCGACGGCCCCGAGGCGCTCCGCTGTTCGACCCGTACGAGCAGATGCAGCAGCCCCGGACCCCCCGCGTTCATCGGCAGCAGCTCGGTGGCCGCCACCGGCACGAAGCCGGTGACCGGCCGGCCCTTGCCCGCGAACCAGCGCTGGCGGGGCAGCCAGTCATGGAGCAACGGCGCGAGCGAGCCGACCAGCGCCCTCGCGTCGGCGGGCGACAGAGCGGACGACACGGCTGGTGAGGCGGCGGGCGAGGCGGTGACGAGACACGGGGTAGTCCGGGTGGATGCAGCCTTCGACATGGCATCGCGTCCTTTCCCCGGGCACACCACAGGATGCGCAGAGTGTCCCGGATTGCGGCAATGGCTGTCCGGCTGTGCGGGACGTGTCGGGTGAGGATGATCCGTACGGGCTCGGTTCTGTTCGCACGGGGTGCGCGCAAAGTCCGTACTGAGTCCGTAGAGGGTCGGTGCGGAGATCGTTTCCGTATGAACTCTGTACGGATTCGATCAAACGGAATGTGCTGGATGTGGTGGAGCGTGCCCCGTGCGGGGCGGCGGAAACCGCCTCGCACGGGACCGGGGCTGTCGCCGCGTTACGCGGGGACGCCGGGCACGCCGTCTTTCCTGAGCCGGAACCAGTAGAAACCGTGGCCCGCGAGCGTCAGCAGATAGGGCCACTCACCGATGGCGGGAAAGCGCACCCCGCCGATCAGCTCCACCGGATGACGCCCGCTGAACTGCCGCAGATCCAGCTCGGTGGGCTGTGCGAAACGTGAGAAGTTGTGCACGCAGAGCACCAGGTCGTCGCCGTTGCCCTGGGGGGAGGGCGCCTCGCGCAGAAAGGCCAGCACCGCGGGGTTGGAGGACGGCAGCTCGGTGTAGGAGCCGAGCCCGAAGGCCGGATTCTGCTTGCGGATCTCGATCATCCGCCGGGTCCAGTGCAGCAGCGAGGACGGCGAGGCCATCGCCGCCTCCACATTGGTCACCTGGTAGCCGTAGACCGGGTCCATGATCGTCGGCAGATAGAGCCGCCCGGGGTCGCTGGACGAGAAGCCCGCGTTCCGGTCGGGGGTCCACTGCATCGGGGTGCGCACGGCGTCCCGGTCGCCGAGCCAGATGTTGTCGCCCATCCCGATCTCGTCCCCGTAGTAGAGGATCGGGGAGCCCGGCAGCGACAGCAGCAGCGCGGTGAACAGCTCGATCTGGTTGCGGTCGTTGTCCAGCAGCGGGGCGAGCCGGCGGCGGATGCCGATGTTGGCCCGCATCCGCGGATCCTTGGCGTACTCCGCGTACATGTAGTCGCGCTCTTCGTCCGTGACCATTTCGAGGGTCAGCTCGTCATGGTTGCGCAGGAAGATGCCCCACTGGCAGTTGGTCGGGATGGCCGGGGTCTTCGCCAGGATCTCCGAGACCGGGTAGCGGGACTCGCGCCGTACGGCCATGAAGATCCGCGGCATCACGGGGAAGTGGAACGCCATATGGCATTCGTCGCCGCCCTTGGCGTAGTCGCCGAAGTAGTCGACGACATCCTCCGGCCACTGGTTGGCCTCGGCGAGGATCACCGTGTCCGGGTAGTTGGCGTCGATCTCCGCGCGGACCCGCCTGAGGAACTCATGGGTGGCCGGGAGGTTCTCGCAGTTGGTGTTCTCCTGCTGGTACAGATACGGCACGGCGTCCAGCCGGAAGCCGTCGATGCCCAGGTCCAGCCAGAAGCGCAGCGCGGAGATGATCTCCTCCTGCACCGCCGGGTTCTCGTAGTTGAGATCGGGCTGGTGGGAGAAGAAGCGGTGCCAGTAGTACTGCTTGCGCACCGGGTCGAAGGTCCAGTTCGACGTCTCCGTGTCGACGAAGATGACCCGGGCGTCCTGGAACTGCTTGTCGTCGTCGGCCCAGACGTAGTAGTCGCCGTACGGGCCTTCGGGGTCCTTGCGGGACTCCTGGAACCATTCGTGCTGATCGCTCGTGTGGTTCATGACGAAGTCGATGATCACGCGCATACCGCGCTGGTGCGCGGCGTCGACGAACTCCACGAAGTCGGCGAGATCGCCGAACTCGGGAAGCACCGCCGTGTAGTCGGACACGTCGTAGCCGCCGTCGCGCAGGGGCGACTTGAAGAACGGCGGCAGCCAGAGGCAGTCGACCCCGAGCCACTGGAGATAGTCCAGCTTGGCCGTGATGCCCTTGAGGTCTCCGATGCCGTCGCCGTTGCTGTCCTGGAACGAACGCACCAGGACCTCGTAGAAGACGGCACGCTTGAACCAGTCGGGATCGCGGTCCTTGGCCGGGGTGTCCTCGAACGTGTCGTGGACGGGCTCATTGACGATCATGATGTGGGTGACCCTCCGATCGGCGGGGACGGTCGCAGCACCACGATGTGCGCGGGCGTGACGCCCGGCTCCAGACGCACATAGTTGGAGCTGCCCCAGTGATAGGTCTCGCCGGTGAGCTCGTCGCGCACCGGAACGGTCTCGTGCGGTTCAAGGCCGAGCCGTTCCATGTCCAACGAGACCGTCGCCTCCTGGGTGTGGTGAGGGTCGAGGTTGACGACCACCAGAACGATGTCCGTGCCCGCCCGCTTGCTGTACGCGATGACCGCGTCGTTGTCGGCGTGGTGGAAATGGATGTCGCGCAGTTGCTGGAGCGCGGGATGCCGTCGTCTGATCCGGTTGAGCAGGGTGATCAGCGGGGCGATGGTGCGGCCCTCGCGCTCGGCCGCTTCCCAGTCCCGTGGTCTCAGCTCGTACTTCTCGGAGTCAAGGTACTCCTCGCTGCCCGGCTTCGCGGGGGTGTTCTCGCAGAGTTCGTACCCCGCGTAGACACCCCAGGAAGGCGCCATCGTCGCCGCGAGCACGGCCCGAACCTCGAAGGCGGGCCGGCCCCCCTGCTGAAGATAGGCGTGCAGGATGTCAGGCGTGTTGACGAAGAAATTCGGCCGCATGTACGCGGCGGTCGCGGTGGACAGCTCGACCAGGTAGTCGGTCAGCTCCCGCTTGCCGTTGCGCCAGGTGAAATACGTGTACGACTGCTGGAAGCCGACCGCGCCGAGCGTACGCATCATGGCGGGCCGGGTGAACGCCTCGGCCAGGAAGATCACATCGGGGTCGGTGCGGTTGATGTTGCCGATGACCTTCTCCCAGAAGACCACCGGCTTGGTGTGGGGATTGTCGACCCGGAAGATCCGGACCCCGTGGGCCATCCAGTAGCGCAGCACACGGGTGGTCTCCCGGACCAGTCCGCGCAGATCGGTGTCGAAGGCGATCGGATAGATGTCCTGGTACTTCTTCGGCGGGTTCTCGGCGTACGCGATCGAGCCGTCGGCGCGGTGGTGGAACCACTCGGGGTGCCTGGTGACCCAGGGATGGTCGGGGGAGCACTGGAGCGCGAAGTCGAGGGCGATCTCCATCCGCAGGGTGCGGGCCGTCTCCACGAAGTGGTCGAAGTCCTCGATCGTGCCCAGATCGGGGTGGATCGCGTCATGACCGCCGTCGGGCGAACCGATCGCCCAGGGCACACCGACATCGTCGGGGCCGGGCTCCAGGGAGTTGTTGCGGCCCTTGCGGTGGGTGGTGCCGATGGGGTGGACCGGTGGCAGATAGACGACGTCGAACCCCATGGCGGCGACCGCGGGCAGCCGCTCGGCGGCCGTTCTGAACGTACCGCTGACGGGCGGCTCGCCCTTCTTGACGACCGCGCCCTCGGAGCGCGGGAACAGCTCGTACCAGGAGCCGTACAGCGCCCGCCTGCGCTCGACCAGCAGGGGAGCGGGGCGCGAGGCGGTGACCAGATCGCGCAGCGGATGCCGGGCGAGCGCGGCGTCGGCCGCCGGGGAGAGCGCGGCGGCCAGCCGGTCCCCGGCGGACAGCGACTCGTCGCGCAGGGCGTCGACGGCGGCCAGCACGGCTTCCCGGCCGTCGCGCTTCGGCACACCGGCGGCGGCCCGTTCGTACAGCTCCGCGCCCTCGGCGAGGACCAGGGCGATGTCATGCTCGTCGGTGGCCGCGGGGATCTTGATCCCGGCGGCGTGGCGCCAGGTGGCGACGGGGTCGCTCCACGCCTCGACGGTGTAGGTCCAGCGGCCTTCCTCGGTGGGGGTGACCTCGGCGCCCCAGCGGTCGGTGCCGGGGGCGAGTTCACGCATCGGGGTCCAGGGGCCGGGGCGGCCACCGGGGTCCATGAGGACGACATTGGCCGCGACCGCGTCATGACCCTCGCGGAAGACGGTCGCGGTGACCTGGAAGGACTCACCGCTCACCGCCTTCGCGGGGCGTCTGCCGCAGTCGACGAGCGGTTGTACGTCCAGGACGGGAATGCGACCAATCAGCGGTTTCACTGGATCACCTGAGGGCTGTGCGGGCTTGACAGGCAGGGCGGGTGGGGCGGGTGGGGCGGGTCGGCCGGACGCGGTGGACGGAGCGGGCCCGGCCGTTCGACCGGATGGACCGGGCGCGTCGGGCTGAGCGGGCTGCGTACCTTTGCCGGTTCTTGATGTTTTGGATGCTCTTTGTAGCTGCTCGGTAGACGACTGGGAGGCTGCGGGCATGGCCGCTCCTGTCCGCGTTCACTCGAATAGCGCTGGAATCGTGTGGGAACGCGCTCGTTTGCCGTACGGACGCCGCGTATGAGCGGGGCGTATGGGCTGTGCGTACCGGGTGCGTACCGGATGAGCCTTCCCCCTCCCTTCGGGTGGGCAATCCGGCGATCTGTTAACTACTGGGGCGTAGAGAGCCCGGGGCGAATGCGCGAATGCGCCGTGGTTGCGGAGGGCGCCTGGGGACTACCGTCGGAGGGACGGCGGACCGCACACCCGTGGTGCGTCCGCTCCGGCTCGTATGTCCCTGCGAAGGTGGAACACGTGAAGGCAATCCGTCGGTTCACCGTCCGCCCCGTCCTGCCCGCACCACTCCGACCGCTCAGCGACCTCGCCCGCAATCTGCGCTGGTCCTGGCACACCGAGACCCGAGAGCTCTTCGAAGCCGTCGACCCCGCCGGCTGGCGGGCCGCCGACGGCGACCCCGTGGGGCTGCTCGGATCCGTCTCCGCCGCCCGTCTGGCCGAGCTGGCCGGGGACAGTTCCTTCCTGGACCGGCTGACCGCCGCCGCGGCCGATCTCGACACCTATCTGCGCGGCGACCGCTGGTACCAGCAGCGTGAGGCCGAGGGCGCCGAGCTGCCCGCCGCCGTCGGCTACTTCTCGCCCGAGTTCGGTGTCACCGCGGCCCTGCCCCAGTATTCGGGCGGTCTCGGCATCCTCGCCGGCGACCATCTCAAGGCCGCCAGCGATCTCGGCGTACCGCTCATCGGCGTCGGCCTGCTCTACCGGCACGGCTACTTCCGCCAGTCGCTCTCCCGGGACGGCTGGCAGCAGGAGCAGTATCCGGTCCTCGACCCCGACGAACTCCCGCTCACCCCGCTGCGCGAGGAGGACGGCACCCCCGCCCAGGTCGCCCTCTCGCTGCCGGGCAGGCGCACGCTGCGCGCCGGTGTCTGGCTGGCGCGGGTCGGGCGGGTCCCGCTGCTGATGCTCGACTCGGACGTCGAGGAGAACGGTCCGGGCGAGCGCGATGTCACCGACCGGCTCTACGGCGGCGGCAGCGAGCACCGGCTGCTCCAGGAGATGCTGCTGGGCATCGGCGGAGTGCGCGCGGTCCGGGCGTACTGCCGGCTCACCGGCCACCCCGCGCCCGAGGTGTTCCACACCAACGAGGGCCATGCCGGATTCCTCGGCCTGGAGCGCATCCGTGAACTCGTCGACACCGGGCTCGGCTTCGAGGCCGCGCTGGAGACCGTCCGCGCCGGCACGGTCTTCACCACCCACACCCCCGTGCCGGCCGGGATCGACCGCTTCGACCGCGAGCTGGTCGCCCGCCATTTCGGGGAGGACGGGGAGCTGCCCGGGGTGGCCGCCGAGCGGGTCCTCGGCCTCGGGCTGGAGAGCTATCCGGGCGGTGAGCCGAATCTCTTCAACATGGCCGTGATGGGGCTGCGGCTCGCCCAGCGGGCCAACGGCGTCTCCACCTTGCACGGCGCCGTCAGCCGGGAGATGTTCGCGGGACTCTGGCCGGGCTTCGACCCGGAGGAGGTGCCCATCACCTCCGTGACCAACGGCGTGCACGCGCCGACCTGGGTCGCGCCCGAGATCGCCCGGCTGGGCGAGGGGCCCCCGGACGCCACCCTGTCGCCCGCGGTCCCCGACGCCGATCTCTGGGACGTACGCCGTCTGCTGCGCGAACAGCTCGTCGTGGAGGTACGGAAGCGGCTGCGCGCGTCCTGGCTCCAGCGCGGTGCCCAGGCCGCCGAGCTGGGCTGGATCGACGGTGTGCTCGACCCGGACGTCCTCACCATCGGCTTCGCCCGCCGGGTCCCCTCGTACAAGCGTCTGACACTGATGCTGCGCGACCGCGACCGGCTGACGGATCTGCTGCTCGACCCGGAGCGCCCGGTCCAGATCGTCGTCGCGGGCAAGGCGCATCCCGCGGACGACGGCGGCAAGCGGCTGGTGCGGGAGCTGGTGCGGTTCGCCGACGATCCGCGGGTGCGCCACCGCATTGTTTTCCTGCCCGACTACGGCATGGGCATGGCGCGCAAGCTCTACCCGGGCTGTGACGTCTGGCTGAACAATCCGCTGCGTCCGCTGGAGGCGTGCGGCACCAGCGGGATGAAGGCCGCGCTCAACGGCTGTCTCAATCTGTCGGTGCTGGACGGCTGGTGGGACGAGTGGTTCGAACCGGACTTCGGCTGGGCCATCCCCACCGCGGACGGCGCGACCACCGATGAGAACCGCCGGGACGAGCTGGAGGCCAACGCCCTCTACGCGCTGATCGAGGACCGGGTGGCGCCCCGCTTCTACGACCGGGGTCCGGACGGTCTGCCCGAGCGCTGGATCGAGATGGTCCGCGGCACCCTGGTCACGCTGGGGCCGAAGGTGCTCGCGGGACGGATGGTGCGCGAGTATGTGGAGCGGCTCTACGAGCCCGCCGCCCACGCCCACCGCGCTCTGGACGCCGCGACCGCGACGGAGCTGGCGTCCTGGAAGTACCGCACACGCACACTCTGGCCCCATGTGTCGGTCGATCATGTGGAGGCGGTCTCGGCCACCGGCGCCGGTGGCACGGCGGAGCTGGGCTCCACACTCTCGCTGCGGGTCCAGGCCGGCCTCGGCGAACTGCGCCCGGACGATGTGGAGGTACAGGCCGTCGCGGGCCGGGTCGGCTCGGACGACACACTCGTGGACGCGCGCACGTTCCCGCTCAAGCCGTCCGACGGGCCGGATCCGGAGGGCCGTTGGGTGTACGAAGGGCCGCTCGCGCTGGACCGTACGGGCCCCTACGGCTATACGGTCCGGGTGCTGCCCGCCCATCCGCTGCTCGCCACGAGCGCGGATCTGGGGCTGGTCGCGCTGCCCACGGAGGCGACGGGGGAGGGCGCGGGCGTACTGCTGCGCTGACCCGGGGGACGGCGGCGGGCCGGGGCCGCGGGTCGGGGCCGGGCTCGGGGGCGGGCGCGGGGCCGGGTGCGGGTGCCCGGCCCTCGGGTCATTGGTCCAGACCTTGACGTGTTCATGGGATGGTTCTACCTTCCTGGTTCATAACAGGTTCACGACTCCACCCAAGGTTCATATGGGTGAATCGGGTCGAGGATCGTCCACTGACCGGAAGGCACCCCCACATGCGCCCCGGATCCATCCCCGGAATGACCAGAATCCTCGGACTCTCCGCCGCCCTGGCCGGTGTGCTGGCCGCGGCCTTCACGGCACCCGCCGCCGCCGAGAAGGCACCGGAGGCGGTCCCCGCCGCCGTCGCCGCCCCCGCCGTAGCCGCCGCCCCGGCGAACTTCACCCACCCCGGCGTGAACCTCAGCACCGCCCAGCTCGACTTCGTACGGAGCAAGGTGCAGGCGGGCGCACAGCCCTGGAAGTCCGCCTACGACCAGATGATGGGGAGCAGGTACGCCTCACTCACGCGTACGGCCAAGCCCCGCGCGGTCGTCGAGTGCGGCTCGTACTCCAACCCCAACAACGGCTGCACGGACGAGCGCGAGGACGCGATCGCCGCGTACACCACCGCGCTGGCCTGGTACATCACCCGCGACGACCGGTACGCGCAGAAGTCGATCCAGCTCATGGACGCCTGGTCCAACTCGATCCAGGACCACACCAACAGCAACGCCCCGCTCCAGACGGGCTGGGCCGGCTCCTCCTGGCCCAAGGCCGCGGAGATCATCAAGCATGTCTACGGCAACTGGCCGAACGCCGGGCGCTTCAGCACCATGCTGCGCAATGTCTATCTGCCGGAGATCATCAACGGCTCCAACTCCAACGGCAACTGGGAGCTGACGATGATGGAGGCGGCGGTCAGCATCTCCGTCTTCCTCGACGACAAGACGAGCTGGGACAAGGCGATCGGCAAGTACCTCGTCCGGGTGCCCGCGTACATCTATCTGGCCTCCGACGGCGCGTTGCCCAAGACCGTGCCCAGCCAGAACCTCGACACCCGCGACAAGATCGTCGGTTACTGGCAGGGCCAGGGCACCTTCATCACCGGTCTCACCCAGGAGACCTGCCGCGACTTCGTCCACACCGGCTACGGCATCTCGTCCGTCTCGCATGTCTACGAGACGGCGCGTATCCAGGGCCAGGACCTCTTCCCGCAGGTCGGCGAGCGGCTGCGGCAGGCGCTGGGCTTCCAGTCCAAGTACGAGGTCCAGGCCGAGCCCGTACCGTCGAACCTGTGCGGCGGCAGTGTGCAGCGCGGCCTCGGACCGATCACCGAGGTGGGCTTCAACGCGCTCAACACCCGGCTGGGCTACGCGATGACCAACACCCAGCGGCTCACGGAGCAGCAGCGGCCCTCGGGCACGAACAATCTGTTCGTGGCCTGGGAGACCCTGACCAACGCGGGCAACCCCAACTAGGCCCGTCGGCCGCCCGGTTGATCGAGCCCGGCGATGACGGAGAGGTGCCGGCCCCGGCAGGATCGGGGTCGGCACCTGTCTTTCGCGTCTTTCGCGTCGGCCGGTGTCAGTGCGCGGAGGTGCCGGTGTCGGTGTCGGTCAGGGTGCGGGTGTCCGTGTTCGCGCCGCACAGGATGACGCAGATCCGCTCGCCCGGGGCGGGGCGGTAGCCGCCCGTAGGGGTGGTGAGGGCCGCCAGGGCCGTGGCGGCGCCGTGTTCCACCGCGACGCGGTGGGCGGTCCAGAGGGTGTGGCGCGCGCGGGTGATCTCGGGGTCGGGGACCAGTACCGAGCGGACATCGGCGTGCTGCGCCGCGTGAAGGGCCAGAGGAGTGGCACGGGAGGCGCCCAGCGAGTCCGCGGCGACCGAGTCGACCGGGACGTCCACCACCGCGCCGGCCTCGATCGCGGCGTTCAGGGCGCGGCAGTTCTCCGGTTCGGCCGCCACGACCCGTACGCCGTGGTGCCCGGCCGCCGTGGCCACTCCCGCGAAGAGCCCGCCGCCCCCGACCGCGACCACCACCGTGTCGAGGCCCGGGAGCTGCCGGTGGATCTCCTCGAACAGCGTGCCCGCCCCGGCGGCGATCAGCGGATGGGCGTACGCGTGCGAGGCGAGCGCCCCGCTGCCGGCGGCGAACTCCTCGCAGGCCGCCAGCGCTTCGGCGTACCGCGCGCCGACCAGCCGTACCTCCGCGCCGTACGAGCGGAGCCTGGCCACCTTGACCGGCGGCGCGGTCTCGGGCAGGAACACCGTGGCGGTCACGCCCAACTGCCGGGCGGCCCAGGCGCAGGCGAGCCCCGCGTTGCCGCCCGACGCGATGGTCACCCCGGCGTCCGGGAGGGTGCCGGCCGCGCGGTGGGCCTGGAGGAAGTTCTGGGCGCCACGGGCCTTGAAGCTGCCGGTGTGCTGCATGAACTCCAGCGCCAGCCAGCTCCGGGAGCCGCCGGGGGCGTTCGCGGCACGGGCGGCGCGGGCGGCATCGCCGGCATCGGCCGCGCCGAGCTCCGTCGGCGCCAGGGCCACCGGGCGTACACGTCCCGCCACGCGGTCGCCCGCCTGCTTGACGTCGTCATAGGTGAGTCGGTTCACGGGAGCTCCTGTGCTGCCGGGTATGGCGGGAGAACGCGGTGTACGGGCAGGCCTGGCGCCGGTGTCAGCCGCCGCGGCGCTCGTCCGCGCTCGTCGCGGCGGACCAGGACAGGGTTTCCTTGTCGTTGAGGTGGTTGTACACGGTCGGCTCGGCGACACCCGCCACCTCGGCGATCTCCTTGACGCAGACCTGTCCGTAACCCCGGCGGGCGAAGACCGTGAACGCGGCGTCGAGGATCGCCCGCCGCTTGTCGATGCGCCCCCGTGATGCCGTCCGCCCGGCCGGTGCTGTCGCTTCCGTCACCTTCGTACCCTAGCGCCCGGCCCATCCGTCCGAACCCGGTGGTTCATTTCCGTGGACCCCTCCGGCGACGGCAGAACCGCCCGGGGTGTCGGTGAGGACACCCCGGGCGGTTCCAGGATCGGCTTCGGTCGGCTCCGGTCGGCTCGGCCGGAGCGGGCCGTCGTGCGGCTCAGCCCTAGAAGGTGAGCTTCCAGCTGTTGATACGGCCGACGTCCGCCGACGCGACGTCCTGGACCCGCAGCTTCCAGGCGCCGTTCGCGACCTCGGACGAGGCGCCCGCGTAGAACGTCTCCACGACGTTGTCCGCCGAGTCGCTGCCGCTGGCGGGCTTCAGGTTGTACACGCTGCCGTCCGGGGCGACCAGGTCGACGATCAGGTCACCGCGCCAGGTGTGCGTGATGTTCACGTCGACCTGGAGGCTCGGCGGGGCGTTGCCCGTGACACCCGTGACGTTGATCGTCGAGGTCACCGCCGCGCCGTTGTCCGGAATGGCGACCTGCGTGGTGCTCTCGAACGACTGGCCCGTGCCGCCGCCACCGGGGCGGGGACCGACCGCGATACCGGCCCAGGCGTTCTGGACGGCCGTGTACTCGGCGCTGGTGGCGCCGTACAGCTCAGCGGTGGCCGCGAGGGTACCCGTACGGGCCGCCGAGTAGTTGGTCGTGGACGTGAACTTCGTGGCCAGCGCCCGGTACCAGATCAGCTCGGCCTTCGCCCGGCCGATGCCGGTCACCGGCAGACCGTCCGAGGTCGGGGAGTTGTAGGAGACACCGTTGACGACCTTGGCGCCGCTGCCCTCGGAGAGCAGGTAGAACCAGTGGTTCGCCGGGCCCGAGGAGTAGTGGACGTCCACGCCGCCGATACCGGAGTACCAGTAGTCCTTGGACGCGCCGTCCTTGCTCGGCTGGTCCATGTACCGCAGCGGGGTGCCGTTGCCGTTGATGTTGATCTTCTCGCCGACCAGGTAGTCACCCGGGTCCTGCGGGCTGTTGGCGTAGAACTCGACCGCCGCGGCGAAGATGTCGGAGGTGGCCTCGTTCAGACCGCCGGACTCCTGGCTGTAGACCAGACGGGCCGTGGCGGCGGTGACGCCGTGGGACATCTCGTGGGCGGCCACGTCGATGGACGTCAGCGGCCGCTGGTCGCTCTGGCCGTCGCCGTACGTCATGCAGAAGCAGCTGTCCTGCCAGAAGGCGTTGATGTACCCGGTGCCGTAGTGGACGTTCGAGGTCGCGCCGACACCGTCATTGCGGATACCGGTGCGGTTGTGCACGTTCTTGTAGTAGTCCCACGTCTGCGCGGCACCGTAGTGGGCGTCCGCGGCGGCGGTCTCCGTGTTGGACGGCAGGCCGTTGCCCCAGATGTCGTCGGGACCCGAGTAGAGCGCCCCGGTGTCCGAGTTGTACGTCCGGTGGTTGCCGCGGCCGGTGTCGGTCAGGGTGTACGCCGGCGCGGTGCCGAGGGTGACCTGGCCGCTGTACTGGGTGTTGCCCACACCGTTGTTGACGGCCTGCCACTCGTACAGCTTCTTGCCGGTGGCGGCGTCGGTCACGACGTGCAGCTCGTTCGGGGTGCCGTCGTGCTGGAGTCCGCCGACGACCGTCTCGTACGCGAGGGTCGGCGTGCCCTGTGCCGCCCAGACCACCTTGCGCGGCGCGCGGTCGGCCTCGGTCTTCTTCGAGCCCTCCGCGGCGGCGGCGCTCAGCGCCTGCTTCTCGGCGACGGCGGGCGCGATGTCGGCCGTGGTGGCGACGTTCTTGAGGACGGCCTTGGACGCCTTGTTGACGGACTTCGTCGCGCCCGCCTTCGTCGCCGCCACGACGAGGTCGCCACCGAGGACCGGGAGGCCCTGGTACGTGCGCTCGTACCGGGTGTGCGTGGTGCCGTCCACATCCTGGAGGACATCACGGACGACGAGCTTCTCCTGCGCGCCGAGGCCGAGGTCCTGGGCGGTGGTCGCCTTGGACGCGTCGGCCGCCTTGATCAGCGCGGTGCGCTGCGCGGGAGAGAGAGTGCGCTCCTGCGCACCGGGGTCGGCCTTGCCGGCCACCGGTGCGGCGGGAGCGCTCTCGGGCTGGGCGGAAGCGGTACCGGCCTGCACACCGACGGTGAGCAGAGCGGCTGCCGCTATCAGAGCACCGGTCGCGGTGGCGCGACGGCTGGGCGTGGATCTCACGCGAACTCCTTCTGCGAGGGGGGTACCGGGCCGCTCGGTGGGCAGCCCGGACAGAGCAAGCGGAGCAATGTGGTGCGGAGAACGGGGGAAGAGTGACAGTCGTGACGGCTCACTGTCAGGAGCGCGTCAAGAAGTTGGCCGGAAATCGTCCGCTGCTCGAAAGGGCTTGTTCGTTAAGCGGACGTTTCGTCGATCATCGCGGAGATGCCGCCGAGGATTCGCACAGTGTCAACAACGGTTTGCCGCAGCGCGATTCGATGACCGCGCGGAGTTCGGACGCGAAGTTGCCGAATGTGAACGTGATGTTGAGCGGACGGTGCGCTGACGCTGACGGGAACGTTTCGTAACGTGACCTGTTTCTTACCGTCCGTTCCGCGGGGTCGCGGGCGTCGACTCCGCGGCGGTACGCGCGTCAACTCGCCGTACCGCGCAGGGAGACACGCGGTGCGGGAGCGGCGGCGGCCGACGGGGTCCGGCGCGACCAGCGGCCCGCGATGACCGCGCACACCATCAGCTGGAGCTGGTGGAAGAGCATCAGCGGAAGGATCACCAGCCCCGCCGAGGACCCGAAGAGCACGGCGGCCATGGGCAGTCCCGTCGCGAGGCTCTTGTTCGAGCCGCAGAAGACGATGGTGATGCGGTCCTCGTGGCTGAACCCCAGACGCCGCGCGGCGAACGAGGTCGTACCGAGCGCCACCGCCAGCAGGGCCGCGGCCAGCCCCAGCAGGACGAGCAGCCGTACCGGTGTCATCTGCCGCCAGATGCCCTCGGCCATACCTCTGCTGAAGGCCGTGTAGACCACGAGCAGGATGGAGAACCGGTCCAGGAGCCCGATGTACCTCTTGTGGCGGCCGATGAACTCCCCGATCCAGCGGCGGCAGAACTGCCCGGCGAGGAAGGGCAGCAGCAGTTCCGTGACGATGGTGAGCAGACCGTGCGGCGAGAAGCTCACCGCGGAGCCGATCAGCCAGGCCGCGAGCAGCGGGGTGGCGACCATCCCGGCCAGGCTGGAGTACGTGCCGGCGCAGATGGCCGCCGGGACGTTGCCGCGGGCGGTGGAGGTGAGCGCGATCGACGACTGGACCGTCGAGGGGACGGCGCAGAGGAAGAGCAGCCCCATGTAGAGCTGTTCGCTGAGCAGATACGGCACGAGGCCGCCGACGGCCAGCCCCAGCAGCGGGAAGAGCGCGAAGGTGCTGGCTCCCACGACGAGATGGAGCTTCCACTGCCGCAGTCCGTCCAGCGCCTCCCGGGTGGAGAGCCGCGCGCCGTACAGGAAGAAGAGCAGACCGATGGCGATGTCGGCGGCATGGCCGACGGCCGTCGCCGCCCCGCCGGTCGCGGGCAGCAGCGCCGCGAACACGACCGTGCCGAGGAGGGCGGCGACATAGGGGTCGACCGCCCTCCTCAAGCGGCCTGGCCAGGAACTCAGCCAGGTCATTGACGTCACGTCACTCACCGCTTTCGCCTTGCCACGGGGGATGGCCGACCTCGGAGATCCAGTTGCCGGAGGGAGTATGCCCACGATCCGGTTCCGGTTCCCCCCCGGGCGTCGGTGCCGGAGCGGGCGCCGGTGCGGGTGCCGACGCCGGTGCGGTTGCCGGTGCGGGTGCGGTTGCCGAGCCCGCGCCCGAGCCGTCTCCGGCCTGTACGTCGATGGCCCCGCCGCCCCCGTCGTGATCGCTGCCCGCCGTGCCCTTGGCGAGGAGCAGCGTATTGAGCGTCCGGTCGATCTCCAGCCATGAGTCCGCGTAGGAGTTGTCGATCACGATGAGTCCGACGCTCCGGTTGCCCGTGGGCTCCGGCCGCGCTTCGTCCTCGTCGTCCCGGGCCTCCACGGGAGTGACCGCCGGCCCGGCCGTCGCGGTACCGCCGGCGCACAGCACACTCGCCGCCACCGCGACGACGGCCCCCGCCGTGGACGCCCCCCGTACGAGGGACCCTGCTTTTCGCTGCCGGTGACGGCCGGTGCCGGACCGGAAGAGTTTCACGGACATTCGACGGTTCGGCGCGCGGTCAGACCGACACCGACGAGCGGAACCGATGGTGCCTGCTGATGTTCTTCTCCAGCAGTTCCGTGGATCCCTTGACGCCGATGGCTCCGGTTTCCGAGGTGTCCGGGAGACGGCCGTCGGCCAATTTGAGATCGGCCAGCGCGCCGTCGATCGCACCGTGCGCGGCGAAAAGACAGGGCGTGCTGTAGATGGCGAGATCGACGCCCAGCTCCGACAGTTCGGAGAGCGAGAGCCTCGGCGACTTTCCGCCGGCGATCTGATTGAACAGCAGCGGCTTGTCGCCGACGATCGAACGGATCTTGCGGATCCACTCCACACTCCGGACCCCGTCGACGAGGACGACATCCGCGTCGGTCTCCGCGAGGGCCTCCGCCCGGCGGATGATCTCCCCCTCCTCCGTGGCGTCCGTGCGGGCCACCACGAGCAGGTCCTGCCTGCTGCGCAGCACCAGGTCGAGCTTCTCCAGATACTCCTCCAGCGGCAGGATCAGCTTGCCGTCCGCGTGCCCGCACCTGCGGGGACGCTTCTGGTCCTCCAGGATCACCCCGGACGCCCCGGCGCGCTCCAGCCGCTGCACCACATGGCAGGCGACCTCGGGGTCCACATAGCCGTCGTCGATGTCCACGAGCAGATGGTGCTGCGGGAAGGCCAGCCGCAGCCGCTCCACGAAGGCCAGCATGTCGGGCCAGGCGATGAAGCCGATGTCGGGCAGTCCGTAGTGCGACGCCGCGAATCCGAAGCCGGAGACGAAGAAACCGTTGTAGTGCTGGGCCGCGATGGAGGCCGAGTACATGTCATAGATACCGATGAGAGGCGTCGTACGCGATGACGCGACCGCTTCTCGCAGAGTGGTGCCGTAGTTCATGGTTCTCCCTCAATTCAGAACCCGCCGCCCGAGCACGGGTTCAGGCCCTGTCGTGACGGGCAAACATTTACAGAAAACCAAGACTTCGTAAAACGACACACCGGTTCTTACCCCGAAGAGGCAAAAACTTGAGAGCGGTCATTATGTGACTAATTATCGGGAGGCGACGGCCGTCGCGCCGGATTCCGCTGAATTCCCGTGTCAGGCAAGGCTTTCGCGCCAGGCGCGGTGGAGGCCCGCGAAGCGGCCCGTGCCCGCGATGAGATCGGCCGGTGTGCCGTCCTCGACGACGCGGCCGTGCTCCATCACCAGCACCCGGTCCGCGATCTCGACGGTGGAGAGCCGGTGGGCGATCACCACCGCCGTGCGCCCGTGCAGGACGGTGTCCATCGCGCGCTGGACCGCGCGTTCGCCCGGGATGTCCAGGGAGCTGGTCGCCTCGTCGAGGATCAGCACCGCCGGGTCCGCGAGCAACGCGCGCGCGAAGGCGACCAGTTGACGCTGGCCCGCGGAGATCCGGCCGCCCCGCTTCCGTACGTCCGTGTCGTAGCCGTCCGGCAGACCGCTGATGAAGTCGTGCGCGCCGATCTCCTTGGCCGCCCGTACGATCTCCTCGCGGGAGGCGTCGGGCCGGCCGATGGCGATGTTCTCGGCGACCGTGCCGGAGAAGAGGAACGCCTCCTGGGTCACCATCACCACACCGCGCCGCAGCTCCGGTGTGTCCAGCTCGCGCAGATCGACCCCGTCGAGCAGCACCCGGCCTTCCGTCGGGTCGTAGAACCGCGCCAGCAGCTTGGCCAGTGTGGACTTGCCCGCGCCCGTGGAGCCGACGACCGCGACCGTCTGGCCCGCCGGGACCGTCAGATCGAAGCGCGGGAGGACCTCACCCCCCGTGCGGTACGCGAAGCTCACCCCGTCGAACACGACCCCGCGGCCCGGGAAGCCGCCCGTGAGCGCGGGCAGCGGCCGGGGGTGCTCCGCCTCGGGCACCGAGGGCGTCTGGGCCAGCAGGCCCGCGATCTTCTCCAGGGAGGCGGCGGCGGACTGGTACGAGTTGAGGAATATCCCGAGCCGGTCGATCGGGTCGTACAGCCGCCGCAGATACAGCACGGCCGCGGCCAGCACACCGAGGGCCAGCGTGCCCTCGGCGACGCGATAGGCGCCCCAGAGCACGATCCCGGCGACGGCGGTGTTGGCCACGAGCCGGGAGCCGACCACATAGCGGGCCATCTCCAGCAGGGCGTCGCCGTTGGTGCGCTCATGGCGGTGGTTGAGCTCGTGGAAGCGCGCGTCGTTGGCCCGCTCGCGCCGGAAGGCCTGCACCGGCCTGATGCCGTTCATCGTCTCCGCGAACTTCACGATGACGGCGGCGATCGCGGTGGACCGCCGGCCGAAGACCTCGGCCGCGCGGCGCTGGTAGAGCCGTACGAGCAGATAGAGCGGTACGAAGGAGAGCACCGCCAACGCGCCGAGCCCGAAGTCCAGATAGAGCAGCATCGCGCAGATGTACGCGAAGGCCAGCACCACGCCGATGAGTTCCTGGAGACCCTCGCTGAGCAGTTCGCGCAGGGACTCCACATCGGTGGTGGACCGGGAGATCAGCCGCCCCGAGGTGTACCGCTCGTGGAAGTCCACGCTCAGCGCCTGCGCGTGGCGGAAGATACGGCCGCGCAGATCGAGCAGTACGTCCTGGTTGACCCGGGCGGCGGCGCGGATGAAGGCGTACTGGAAGGCGCCCGAACCGACGGCGCAGATCAGATACCCGGCGCCGACGGCGATCAGAGGACCGTGGTCGTTCTCCCGGAAGGCGGGCACCCCGCGGTCGATGGCGTACGCGACGAGCAGCGGGCCCGCCTGCGCGGCGGCCTGCTGGAGCAGCAGGAGCAGCGCGGTCACGGCGACCCTCGTACGGCGGGCGCTCAGCAGGGACCGCAGCAGCGCGCCGGTGGCGCCCGGGGGCGCGGGCAGCGCGTCCTGCCCGAAGGGATCGTCCGCCGGGGCGGCGGGGGTGTCGGGGGCGTCGGGCGTGTCAGGGCCGGAGCCGGTGGCGGGGGCGTCGGTTCGCGGCGCCCGCGGGGGGCGGTCCGTACGCGCGCCCGCGTCCTTCCCCGTATCCGTGCCCGGCCCCTCGTCAGGGGCCGGTCCCGTGCCTGTGGTGCTGGTCGACGTGGTCATCGGACGGTCTCCTCAACGGCCTCGGACTCCACGCCCGGCTCGGTTCCGGACATCAGCCACGCGTACTCCTCGCTGGTGCGCAGCAGTTCCTGATGGGTGCCCACGGCGGCGATCCGCCCCCGCGAGATCAGCGCCACCCGGTCGGCGAGCATCACGGTGGAGGGGCGGTGCGCCACCACCAGCGCGGTCGTCTCCCGCAGCACCTGCCGCAGTGCCGCCTCCACCAGCGCTTCCGTATGGACGTCCAGCGCGGAGAGCGGATCGTCGAGCACCAGGAAGCGCGGCCGGCCGACCACCGCCCTGGCGAGCGCGAGTCTCTGCCGCTGGCCGCCGGAGAGACTGAGCCCCTGCTCACCCACCTCCGTACGCATGCCCTGGGGCAGATCACCGACAAAGCCCGCCTGGGCCACCTCCAGTGCCCGGGACAGCGCCTCCTCGCCGGCGTCCGCCGCGCCCATCAGGACGTTCTCCGCGACGCTCGCGGAGAAGAGCGTCGGCTCCTCGAACGCCAGCGACACCAGCTCACGCAGCCGTGGACGCGGTATCAGGGCGATGTCCTCGCCGTCCAGCGTGATCCGTCCCGAGGTCACCTCGTGCAGGCGCGGTACGAGCGCGGTGAGCGTCGTCTTGCCCGACCCGGTGGACCCGACCAGGGCCATGGTCTCGCCGGGTCTGATGTGCAGATCGATCCCGGACAGCACGGGTGTGGAGTCCGCGTCGGCGTCCGGGTAGCGGAACGAGACGCCCTCGAAGCGCAGCCCGCCCACGGCGTCCGGGGCCTGCCCGGGGTCCGGCGCGGGGGCGGGGGCGGCGGTCCGGCCGCCGTCGGGTGTTTTGGTGAGGGCAATCGTTTCTCCGGCCCGCGTGGCCCGCGTGGCCCGCGCTTCCGGCGCCGCCGGAGCGTCCGACGGCGCCGCCTCCGCCTCCTCCGGTACGTCCATCACCTCGAAGAAGCGCTCGGTCGCCGTCGCCGACTCCTGGCTCATCGCCAGCAGGAACCCCATCGACTCCACCGGCCACCGCAGCGCCAGCGCCGTCGACAGGAACGCCACCAGCGTGCCCGCCGAGAGTCCGCCGTCGGCCACCTGGACCGTGCCCAGCACCAGCGCCACGCCGATCGCCAGCTCCGGAATGGTCATGATCAGGGCCCAGAGGCCCGCCAGCAGCCGTGCCTTGTCCAGTTCCGTGGCGCGCAGCCGCCGCGCGAGCGCCCGGAAGGCGAGCGCCTGGCTGTGATGGCGGCCGAACCCCTTGACGATCCGGATGCCGAGCACGCCCTCCTCGACGACCGTGGTCAGATCGCCGACCTGGTCCTGGGCCCGGCGCGCGACCAGCGAGTACCGCCCCTCGAAGAACGCGCAGAGAACGACCAGCGGCACCACCGGGGCCAGCAGCACCACCCCGAGCGACCAGTCCTGGAGCAGCAGGATGACAAAACCCGCCAGGATCGTCGTCGTGTTCACCAGGAGGAACGTCAGCGGGAACGCGAGGAACATCCGCAGCAGCATCAGATCGGTCGTCCCGCGCGAGAGAAGCTGACCGGAGGGCCACCGGTCGTGGAAGGCCACGGGCAGCCGTTGCAGATGGCGGTAGAGATCGGCCCGCATCGCCGCCTCCACACCGGCCAGCGGGCGGGCCACCAGCCAGCGCCGGAAGCCGAACAGCACCGCCTCCACGATCCCGAGGAGCAGCAGGAACAGGGCCCCCAGCCAGACACCCCCCGGGTCCCGGTCGGTGACCGGTCCGTCCACCATCCACTTCAGTATGAGCGGGAACACCAGACCGAGGCAGGACGCGACGATCGCGACGAACGCCGCACTGGAGAGACGCGTTCGCACCGGTCGTACGTAAGGCCACAGGCGCAGCAGTGAGCGTACGGAGGACCGGTCCTTGGTGGTGGCATGTTTTTCGGGCATCAGGGCGAGCCTACGGTTTGCCACCCAACTCGCTCATATGGTTTTCGTCCTATCGGGGTCGCCATGGCGTGGTCGTATCGCCGTATCAGCCGGATGGCTGATGCTCGCGTACCCGGAACACCAGGACGCACCGCGCCGGGACCGCCACCGTCGTCCCGGCCTCGTACACCGTGCCCGGTGCCTCCGTCTGGTCCTCCCGCGCGGTGTCCACGAGCAGCTCGTACGTCCGCGCCCAGGGCGGTCCCGGCAGGGTGACGTCGACCGGGGCGCCCGCCGCGTGCAGAACGGTCAGAAAGCTGTCGTCCGTGATCTTCTCGCCGTGCGCGTCCCGCCCCGGGATGTCCCGCCCGGACAGGAAGAGCCCGAGTGTGGACGCCGGCGCGTACCAGTCCTCCTCGGTCATCTCCTCGCCGTGCGGGGTGAACCACGCCAGGTCCCGCAGCCCGTCGGGTGCCTGGGGCCGGCCGGAGAAGAAGGCGCGGCGGCGCAGGACCGGATGGGCGTGCCGCAGGGCGAGCAGCCGGGCGGTCAGCGCGTACAGCTCACGCGCGCCCGCCGGATCGTCCGCCCGCGCGCCCGCCGGATCGTCCGCCCGCTCACCGGGCGGTCCGAGCGGCGACCAGTCGAGCCAGCTCACCTCGTCGTCCTGGCAGTACGCGTTGTTGTTGCCACGCTGCGTACGGCCCATCTCGTCGCCCGCGACCAGCATCGGCACCCCGGTCGACACCAGCAGTGTGGTGAGCAGATTCCGCAGCTGGCGCCGGCGCAGGGCGTTGACCGAGGGATCGTCGGTCTCGCCCTCCACCCCGCAGTTCCAGGCGCGGTTGTCGTCCGTGCCGTCCCGGTTGCCCTCGCCGTTGGCCTCGTTGTGCTTGCGCCCGTACGACACGAGATCGCGCAGGGTGAAGCCGTCGTGCGCGGTGACGAAGTTGACGGAGGCGTACGGCCGCCGGCCGCCCCACGCGTAGAGATCGCTCGACCCGGAGAGCCGGTAGCCCAGATCGCGTACATCGGGCAGCGCCCCGCGCCAGAAGTCCCGTACGGCGTCGCGGTACCGGTCGTTCCACTCCGTCCACAGGGGAGGGAACGCGCCCACCTGATAGCCGCCGTTGCCCACGTCCCACGGTTCCGCGATCAGCTTCACCCGGCGCAGTACGGGGTCCTGGGCGATCACCGCGAGAAACGGCGAGAGCATGTCGACATCGTGCATCGAGCGGGCCAGGGCCGCCGCCAGATCGAAACGGAACCCGTCGACGCCCATCTCCGTGACCCAGTACCGCAGCGAGTCGGTGATCAGCCGCAGCACCTGGGGCTGGACCACATGGAGGGTGTTGCCGCAGCCCGTGTAGTCCAGATACCGGCGGGCGTCGGACGGGAGCCGGTAGTAGCCGCGGTTGTCGATCCCGCGCAGGGACAGGGTCGGACCCAGCTCCCCGGCCTCCGCCGTGTGGTTGTAGACCACGTCGAGGATGACCTCGATCCCCGCCGCGTGCAGCGCCCGTACCATCCGTTTGAACTCGCCGACCTGCTCGCCCCGGGTGCCGCCCGAGGCATAGGCGGCGTGCGGGGCGAAGTAGCCGATGGAGTTGTAGCCCCAGTAGTTGTGCAGTCCGCGGGTGAGCAGATGCTCCTCGTGGGCGTACTGGTGTACGGGCAGCAGCTCGACCGCCGTCACCCCGAGCCGGCGGAGATGGGCGATCGCCGCCGGATGCGCGAGGCCCGCGTACGTGCCGCGCAGCTCCTCCGGGATCCCGGGGTGGAGTTTGGTGAAGCCCCGTACATGGAGCTCGTAGATGACCGAGTCGGCCCAGGGTGTCTTGGGCCGCCGGTCCTCGGTCCACTCGTCGTCGGGCGCGTCGTCGTGGACGACGACCCCCTTGGGGACGAAGGGGGCGGAGTCGCGGTCGTCACGCACGGTGTCCGCGACATTGCGCTGCGGCCAGTCGCGGACATGGCCGTAGACCTCGGGCGGCAGCCCGCGGTAGTCGTTCCCCTCGGCGGCATCGACCGCGCGGGCGTACGGGTCGAGCAGCAGCTTCGCCGGATTCCAGCGGGCGCCCGTCCAGGGGTCCCAGCGGCCGTGCACCCGGAATCCGTACCGCTGTCCGGGGCGGACCCCGGGGACGAAGCCGTGCCAGATCTCATGGGTCAGCTCCGTCAGCGGAAGCCGGGTCTCGGCGCCGCCGTCGTCGAACAGGCAGACCTCGACCGCTTCCGCGCCGCCCGCCCAGAGGGCGAAATTGGTGCCCGCGACCCCGTCGGGACCGATCCGGAAGCGGGCCCCCAGCGGGGTCGGCGCCCCCGGCCAGACCGCCGTCCCCGGGCCGCCGGGTCCCCGGCGCCGGCCGTTGGCGCCGTACCGGGGGAGGGCGCCGGTCCGCCCGTTCCCGCCCGGCTGCCCGTTCCCGGTCGGCTGCCCGGTGCCGGCGGGCCCGCCGGCCCGCTCCGTCCCGTCCGCCGCCCGTGGTGTGTGCTCGGCTGCGCTCGCCACCTGTCCGGCCTCCCGCGGCTCCCGGGCCCGCGGATCGGCGCGCGCGGCGTCCCCGCCGCGGCCCTCCTCGCGTGGTCCTCCCACCTGTTCTGCCCGCAACCGGCCCCGCACTCACGTTTCCCCCGGAGGGGGGTGGTCGTTGGGCGGATCGTGAGACATGTACTGAAGCGCGCAAAGCGGGCGGGAGGCGGTATGGCCGCTGCCCTGGCATGGACAGGACTGCTGGTGGGGCTCGCGGGGCTGGCGGGATGCGTCGGCGAGCGCCCGCTCACCGACGCCAAGCCGAGGCCTCCTGGAATGAGCATCCGGATCACCCCCGAGGACGGTGCGAAGGACATCGGCGCGGCGGAGAAGATCGAGGTGAGGGTGGCGGACGGGCGGCTGGAGCGGGTGAAGGTCGTCCAGATCGAGGACGCGAGCCCCATCGCACTGCCGGGACGTATCTCCGAGAACGGCCGCGTCTGGTCGCCGGGGAACCGCGCCCGGCTCGCCCTGGCCGCCAAATACGGCGTCGACGTGGTGGCGGTCGACGGCCGCGGCCGGCGCTCGGCCCGGCACACCACCTTCACCACGGCCGTTCCCACCGACCGGTTCACCGGTTACTTCTCGCCCGAGAACCGGGCCACCGTCGGCACCGGGATGATCATCTCCTTCGACTTCAATCAAAAGATCCGCGACCGCGCCGCCGTCGAACGCGCGATCGAGGTCACCTCGGACCCGCCGGTCGAGGTGGTCGGCCACTGGTTCGGCGACCAGCGCCTCGACTTCAGGCCCCGCCGGTACTGGAAGCCGGGCACCGAGGTCGCGATGCGTATCGGGCTGCGGAACGTCCAGGCGGCGCCCGGGGTCTTCGGCATCCAGAACAAGACAGTCGGTTTCCGGGTCGCGCGGTCCCAGGTCTCCCGGGTCGACGCCAAGAAGCACACCATGGAGGTACGGCGTGACGGAATGCTGCTCTCGACCCTGCCGATCACCGCGGGCGCGTCCGAGAACCCCACGTACAACGGGAAGATGGTGGTGACCGAGTTGTACGACGTCACACGGATGAACGGCGAGACGGTCGGGTTCGGCGGCGAGTACGACATCGAGGATGTGCCGCACGCGCTGCGGCTGACCACCTCCGGCACGTTTCTGCACGGCAACTACTGGGCCTCCGAGGAGACTTTCGGCGCCGAGAACGTCAGCCACGGCTGTGTGGGGCTGCGGGATGTCAAGGGCGGTGCCCCCGACACCCCGGCGGGCTGGTTCTTCTACCAGACCCTGATCGGCGATGTGGTGGAGGTGGTCAACTCCCATGACCGCACGGTCGCTCCGGACAACGGCCTCGGCGGCTGGAACCTGTCCTGGCAGCGGTGGAAGGAGGGTTCGGCCGTCCACTGACCCCTGCCCCGGCCCTGGTTGAGTTCGGCTGAGCCCTTGCCGAGCCCGCGTCCGCCGTCCACCCGTCCCCGTCCACCCGTCCCCGTCCGTCCTGCCCCGCCCGTCCGCCCGTCCCCGTGTCCGCCGCCCGCCCCTTCCCGCACAACCCGTATGACCTGCGCCGTCCCGGACTTGTTGGGACGGAACGGTGACATTCGCGTACTCATCGCGACGCATGCGGTGTGATTGTCTATCGCCGTGCGCGTGCACTTCAGCGCGCGGTAGTGCGGGCCGTGGCGGGGCCAGGCCGTGCGAGGGGAGACGACCAGAGTGAACGGGCTGCCGATATCGGGACAGCGGCGGGGACGTCGGGGAACGGGGCCGCTGGCCCTGATGCTGGGAGCGCTCCTCCTGGTCGTCACCGCGTGCGGGGGCGGGGGCGGGGGCTCCGGCGAGGACGACGGTGACAAGAACCGCGGCAAGGACGCGGCGAAGGTCGAGAACGCCGCCTCCGTGGCGGTGGTGACCATCCTGCCGAAGGACGACGCGAAGGGGGTCGCGACCACCGGCGCCCTCAAGATCTCCGCGGCCAAGGGCAAGCTGACCACCGTCACCGTCCAGGACGACAAGGGCAATCCGGTCGAGGGCAGGCTCTCCGAGGGCGCCGCCGCCTGGGAGCCGCTCCAGCATCTGGCCGGCGCCACCAAGTACAAGGTGCACGCGATCGCCGAGGACGCCGACGGCCGGGAGTCCGCCAAGGACACCACCTTCACGACGCTCGTCCCGAAGAACACCTTCATCGGGACCTACACGCCGGAGGACGGTTCGACGGTCGGTGTCGGTATGCCGGTCTCGATCAACTTCAGCCGGGGCATCACCGCCCCCGAGGCCGTCGAGAAGGCCATCACGGTGACGGCGGAGCCGGCCGTACCGGTCGAGGGCCACTGGTTCGGCAACGACCGGCTGGACTTCCGTCCCGAGAAGTACTGGGCGGCGGGCACGAAGGTGACCGTGAAGCTCAATCTGGACGGTGTCGAGGGCCGTCCGGGCGTGTACGGCAAGCAGGCCAAGTCCGTGTCGTTCACGATCGGCCGCAGCCAGGTCTCCACCGTCGACGCGAGCGCCAAGACGATGAAGGTCGTACGGGACGGCAAGCAGATCAAGAACATCCCGATCACCGCGGGCGCCCCGGCGACCACCACGTACAACGGCCAGATGGTCATCAGCGAGAAGTACGAGGTGACCCGGATGAACGGCGCGACGGTCGGCTTCGGCGGTGAGTACGACATCAAGGACGTGCCGCACGCGATGCGCCTGTCCACCTCGGGCACCTTCGTCCACGGCAACTACTGGGCGTCGTCGGGCACCTTCGGCTCCGCGAACGTCAGCCACGGCTGCGTCGGGCTGCGGGACATCCGGGGCGGCGGGAACAACGGGACGCCGTCCGCCTGGTTCTACGACTCCTCCATCATCGGCGACGTGGTCGTCGTCAAGAACTCGAAGGACAAGCAGATAGCCCCGGACAACGGCCTGAACGGCTGGAACATGTCCTGGTCGGAGTGGATCGCGTAACCCCGCCGGGGCCCTGTCCGGGCCGCCGGCGGCGACGGACCCGGCGCGCTGTGACCAGGCGCACCGGGTCCGTCGCCGTTAGCGGCGGTTAACCTGCCTCGTATGGCATTCGTGAACCTCGAAGTCTCCGGCGGCGTCGGTACCATCCGGCTGGACCGCCCCCCGATGAACGCGCTGAACACCGCCATCCAGGACCGGCTGCGCGAGCTGGCCGAGGAGGCGGCCCGGCGTGAGGACGTCCGCGCCGTGATCCTGTACGGCGGCGAGAAGGTCTTCGCGGCCGGCGCCGACATCAAAGAGATGCGCGACATGGACCACGCGGCGATGGTCGTACGCTCCCGGGCGCTCCAGGAGTCGTTCACCGCGGTGGCCCGTATCCCCAAGCCCGTCGTCGCCGCGGTCACCGGCTACGCGCTGGGCGGCGGCTGTGAGCTGGCCCTCTGCGCCGACTTCCGGATCGCCGCGGACGACGCCCGGCTGGGCCAGCCCGAGATCCTGCTGGGGCTGATCCCGGGCGCCGGCGGCACCCAGCGGCTGGCCCGGCTGATCGGTCCCTCCCGCGCCAAGGACCTCATCTTCACGGGCCGTCAGGTGAAGGCCGGGGAGGCGCTGGCGATCGGTCTGGTCGACCGGGTGGTCCCGGCGGCGGAGGTGTACGAGCAGGCGGCGGCCTGGGCCGCGAAGCTCGCCCAGGGGCCCGCGCTCGCGCTGCGGGCGGCGAAGGAGTCGGTGGACGCGGGTCTGGAGACGGATCTGGAGACCGGCCTCGCCATCGAACGGAACTGGTTCGCGGGTCTGTTCGCCACGGAGGACCGCGAGCGCGGAATGCGGTCCTTCGTGGAGGACGGGCCCGGCAAGGCCGAGTTCCTCTGAGAGGAGCCCGGTTGGACACGGAGAGCCACGACGTCAACCCCACGCACGCCTTAGCACAGACTTAAGAGAACCTTAAGGGAAATGCCGAGATCACTCCGGGCGATCATTGAATCGCGCGGCGTCATCGCAGGTCAGTACTGGCTCGTGTGGTCAAGTTCTGCCCTTGGCATATGCCGTTCGCGCCCCCTGGAATGATTCATTCCGGGGGGTCCATTCCCCCGGAAAGGCCCCGGAGCGGGCTCTGGGCGGCCATGATGGGGGGCATGGCGGGCCTGGAGGGTGTGGAGCAGCCGCGGCAGCGCGGCGGTGCGGCCGCAGCGCGGTGGATACCGTCCGTCGAAGACGAACAGGCGCTCAAGGCGCTGGAGTTGTTCGGCAATCCGACGGAGGCTGAAGTCCGTCTGCCCTCCCGCCCGGAGTCCGCCTCGGCCGCCCGCAGGATCACCCACAGTGTGGTGCTGCGCCAGTGGGGGCTCTCGCCGCAGACCGCCGAGTACGCGGTCCTGCTCGTCTCGGAGCTCGTCGGCAACGCCGTGCGGCACACCGGCGCGCGGGTCTTCGGATTACGGATGCTGCGCCGCCGCGGCTGGATCAGGATCGAGGTCCGCGACCCCTCCCGGGGGCTGCCCTGTCTGATGCCGGTGCGCGAGATGGACACCAGCGGGCGCGGGCTCTTCCTGGTGGACCGGCTCTCCGACCGGTGGGGGGTGGATCTGCTGCCGCGCGGCAAGACCACCTGGTTCGAGATGCGGGTCGCCGACCGCCAGACCCCATGAGTCGGTGCGCCTCGGACCCCATGGGTCCATGTACCCCGGACCCATGGGTCGGTGCGCCCCGGACCCGGTGAGTCGGTGCGCCCTAGGCCCCGTGGGTCCGTGCGTTCCGGGCTCCGTGGGTCCGTACGCCCCGGATCCCGGGACTCCGCACCCGCCGGTATGAGTCCCGGCCCGCCGGGCGGCGGGGGCGCGGGATCCGCCGGGTAAGCGACCCCAGCGGCCCTTCATCGGGTCAATCGTCACCTTTCGCCCGGTACGCCCCTTAAATGAGGGCGTGATCCCGATCGACCGTCGCAGAGCACTGCGCGCAGCAGCCGGCGCGGCCGTCACGGGCGCCCTCGCCATCGGCTGTACGGACAGCGCCCCGGGCCCGCCCGGCTCCGTACCCCCGTCCTCCGTACCGCCGCAGGGACACAGCGGCGCCGCCTCGGGACAGGCGCGGCCCGCGGCCCGTGCCGCACCCCCGCCCCGGCGCTTCCCCGGGCAGCCCGCCGAGATCGCGCACGGCCCCCGCGACCGGGCCCGGGTCGCGCTCACCTTCCACGGCCAGGGCGACCCCGCCACCGCCACCGCGGTACTGACCGAGGCGGAACGCGCCGGGGCCCGGGTCACCGTCCTCGCCGTGGGCGGCTGGCTCGACGAGAATCCGCGGCTGGCCCGCCGGGTCCTCGACGGCGGCCACGATCTCGGCAACCACACCCTGCGCCACACCGACATCTCCATGATGGGCGAGGCGGAGGCGTACGCGGAGATCACCGGCTGCGCGGAGCGGCTGCGCAGGCTCACCGGCTCCATCGGCACCTGGTTCCGGCCCTCCCGCACCCAGCACGCCACCCCGCTGATCGAGCGGCTCGCCCGGCGGGCGGGTTACCCGCATGTCCTCTCCTACGACGTCGACTCCCTCGACTTCACCTCGCCCGGCGCCCCGGCCGTCGTCCGCACCGTCACCGGGCAGATCCGCAACGGCTCCGTGGTGAGCCTGCACTTCGGCTACGCGGACACGGTCGCCGCGCTGCCCGCCCTCCTCGACGCACTGGAACGCCGCGGCCTGCGCGCGGTGACGACCACGGAGCTGCTGACCTGATGCTTCCTCCCATCAAACGGACCACCGCCCTGCTCGGGGCCGCGGCCCTCGCCCTCCTCGCGAGCTGCGCCGAGCCCGACGACCGGCGGGACCGGACGAACGCCACCAAGGCCTCCGCACGGCCGGCCGTGGCGCTGTCGAGCGCGCCCGCGGGGCTGCCCGGCATGCCCCCGGTGCAGAACCCCAAGGACATCTACGCCGCCGACCGGCCCGGAATGCTCTCCCCCGTGGTGAGGGGCTTCCCCTCCCGGGTCTATGTCCCCAACACCAACTCCGACACGGTCTCGGTCATCGACCCGGCGACCTACAAGGTCATCGAGACCATCGAGGTCGGCAGACAGCCTCAGCACGTCGTGCCCTCCTGGGATCTGAAGACCCTCTGGGTCAACAACAACCGCGGTCACACGCTCACCCCGATCGACCCCGCCACGGGCAAGGTGGGCGAACCCGTCGACGTGCACGACCCGTACAACCTCTACTTCACGCCCAACGGCAAGTACGCGGTCGTCATGGCCTCGCTCGACCGTCAGCTGGTCTTCCGCGATCCGCACACCATGAAGGTGAAGAAGACCGAGCCGGTCACCTGCGCGGGTGTCAACCACGCCGACTTCTCGGCGGACGGCCGCTACTTCATCGTCTCGTGCGAGTTCTCCGGTGAACTGCTGAAGGTCGACACGGAGCGGATGAAGGTCACGGCCCAGCAGAAGCTGCCCTTCCAGGGCGCGATGCCGCAGGACGTGAAGATCTCGCCGGACGGCAAGACCTTCTACATCGCCGACATGATGGCGCACGGCATGTGGGTGCTGGACGGCGAGAAGTTCACCGTCCCGAAGCTGATGGCCACCGGCAAGGGCACCCACGGTCTCTATGTCAGCCGTGACTCCAAGGTGATGTACGTGTCCAACCGCGGTGAGGGCACCGTCTCGATCTTCGACTTCACCCGGAACCGGCTGACCAAGAAGTGGCGGCTGCCGGACGGCGGCAGCCCCGACATGGGCGGTGTCTCGGCGGACGGCAAGGTCCTGTGGCTGTCGGGGCGTTACGACTCCGAGGTCTACGCGATCGACACGGTCAGCGGCAAGCAGCTCGCGCGGATCCCGGTCGACGGCGGACCGCACGGACTCGCGGTCTATCCGCAGCCGGGGCGGTACTCGCTGGGGCATACGGGTGTCTTCCGGTGAGGGACGGGACCGTGCCGGGGGCCGGGGGCCCGACCGTGGCGTGTGAGCCGCTGTCCCGCGGTCGGCGGCTTCAGGTCCTCGGTACGGCCCGGGGTGTGGCCTGGGATATGGCCCGGCGTCAACTCGCTCTCCGCTCCCAGCCGTTCGAAGCCGACACGCCCCCATTCGGGTGATGGTCCACGGCCCGCCGCCGTACAGCGTGGAGGGTGCTCCCCATGATCACCTCTCGCTCGCGGCAGCGGGCCGCAGCCGTCGCCCTCTCCGTCGCAGCCGTTCTCGTACCGGTCACCGTCACCGAGGCCGCGCCCTCCGTCTCCACACCGGCCGTCTCCGCGCCCGCCACCGGCGGACCCACCCTGGCCGGACCGACACTCACCGGGCCGGAGCTCACCGGGTCCGCGGTCTCCCGTCCCGCCTCGGCCGCCGCCCTCGCCGCCGCCGAACGCTGTCCCGCCGTCAAGGACCCGCTGTCGGCCGCGGCGGACCGCAGGGTCGATGTGGACCGGATCACCCCGGCGCCGTCCTGGCGCACCAACTGCAAGCAGCTCTACCGCGCCGACAGCCGTCCGCCGGAGACCGTCTTCGAGCAGGGCTTCCACCCCAAGGCGCCGCTGGACGGGCAGTACGACGTGGAGAAGTACGTCCTGGTCAACCAGCCCTCGCCGTATGTCTCCACCACCTACGACCACGACCTGTACAAGCAGTGGTACAAGAGCGGCTACAACTACTACATCGACGCGCCCGGCGGTATCGACGTCAACAAGACGATCGGTGCCACCCACAAATGGGCCGACCAGGAAGAGGTCGCCTTCCCCGGCGGGATCTCGCGTGAGCTGATCGTCGGTGTCTGCCCGGTCGACAAGCAGAAGAAGACCGAGATCATGACCGAGTGCCTGGACAACCCGCACTACAAGCCCTGGCGCGGCTAGGCCCTGGGTTTCGTCAGCGCGGGCTGCCTCCGTATGGGGGAATGCGTACAGATAATCTGACCCCGTCAATACGGCACCACGAAGGGGCGGGACAGTGGCAGACATCGACGACGCGCGCAAGGCGTTCGAGCGGTTCGACGCGAACGGCGACGGACTGATCACGGCGAGCGAGTACAAGAGCGTCATGGCGCAGCTCGGTGACTTCCATGTGACCGAGACCGTGGCACAGGCCGTCATCAACGCCCATGACGCGAACGGCGACGGGCTGCTCACCTTCGACGAGTTCCTGACCTCCCGCAAGAACGGCTGACCGGGACGGACGGGCGGACGGGCGGGCCCACGGATCGGGTCCGCCCGGAGGGGTCGCGCATTCGCCCCGGCCACATTGCCGCGCGGCGTGCCCGGAAGCGATGATCAAACGGTGATACTTCCGGGTCCGCCTGCCGATGGCACCAGCGGCGCTCCGGAGCGCAGGACCGTTCTGAACACGGGCCTGCTCGCCGGGGCGGCCGTGCTCGCCGTACTTGTCGCACTGCTCGCCGCGCTCGGCGCGGGCCTGGCCGCGCGCGGCACCGGCGAGCTGCGAATACCCGGCGCGGGCGCCACCACCGTGCTGCGGGTCGCCGTTCTCGCCGCCCTCGCCCTCCAGCTCGGTGAGCTGGCCGGCCCCCGGCTCGCGCGCGCCGGACCCGCCCCGCGCGGCTGGGCGTTCCCCGCCGCGCTGACCGGGGCCGCCGCCTCCGCCGCGCAGATCGGTCTGCTGGCCGCCGTCAGCGGGCTCGGTGTCACCACGGTGTACGGCACCGTGGAGGGCCGGCTCCTGCTCGCCATGGCCAACGGGTTTCTGCTCGCCGCCGGCTGTGTCGCGATGAACCGCCCGATGTGGGCCCTGGCCCCGCTGGCCGTGGTCGTCGGCGCGGAGGCGCTCCGGGCGCACCCCGAGCCGTACACCCCGCTGGTCGGCAGCGCGCTGACCGTCGTCCATCTCACCGCCGCCTCGCTGTGGACCGGCGGTCTGCTGTACGTCCTGCGTACGGCATGGCTGCGGCGCGCCGACCCGGCCGGCGTCAAGGCCGTGGTGGCCCGCTACGCCCGTCTCGCCGGCTGGCTCTTCGCGGCCCTGGCCGCCACCGGCACCGTCTCCACCCTGCGCAGACTTCCCGCCGATGTCGTCCTCACCACCGCGTACGGCCGTGTCCTGATCGCCAAACTCGTCCTGGTCGCGGTCGTGAGCGCGCTGGCCCTGGCCGCCCGCCACCGGCTGCGCCACGACCGGGACGCCGGCCCTCCCGCCCGTGCCGAGCTGGTACTGCTCGCCGTGGTCGTCGTGCTCTCGGGGATCCTGACGGTCGTTCCCGACCCGCACTGGCTCAGCACCCGCTGAGATCCCCCGGGTGTCCGGATCCGCCCGCTCGCCGGCGCTCTCGTGAGGCGCGCGCCGCGTGTCTGGGTAACCATGGGAGGACGCAGGTCACAGGCCCCTGCCAGAGCCTTGTCGGGAGGCCCCGATGGACGACTATCCGGAGAGCTACGAGCTGGTGTTCCAGGCGTCCGCCGTGGAGGACGACGTGGTGATCGTCCGGCGCACCGCCGGCGCCGGTGCCGGCGGGTTCCCGGTCTACGAGGACGAGACGGGAATCGTGCGCGCGGAGATCAGCGACCGGGGAGAGGTCCGCATGCTGGCCAGCGGCGGCCACCAGGAGCTCGGAGCGCCCCTGCTGGTGCGGTCGCTCAGCTCCTGACCCCTGTCATGGTCATATTTTCGTGGTCATATCTCCCCGTACCCGGGCCGGTGTCTTCCCCGTACCCGGACCGGACGCCCCGGAGGGAGGGCATCCGGTCCCCCGCCGGGGCGTCCGACGGACTCAGGGGGCGCAGGATTCCTTGAAGCCGGTGAGCGCGGTGCAGCGGTACGCGGCCGGATTGATCACCGACGGCGGCCGGCGCAGCTTGGTGGCCTGCTCGTAGTCGTAGGCGTAACCGACGAGAGCGGGCTCGCTCCACGCCTGGCCGAGGAACGAGATGCTGAACGGCCGCCGGTTGGCGGCCTGATAGCCGGCCGGGACGCTGACGGAGGGGTAGCCCGCCTTCGCGCCGATGCCCGCGCTGCCGCTGTTGGCGAAGAGCAGCGCCGTCAGGCCGTTGTCCTTCATGACGGCGTCGATACGGTCCTTGCTGTCGGCGAGGTCCTGTGCGCGGCTCGCGCGGTGGAGCGCGGTGTCCTCGCTGTCCGGGGAGAGGTCCTTGGCCTGCGAGTTGAGCGCGTTGACCTGTCCGAACTTCAGTGCCTCGGAGGCGTGCGCGCTGTTGAAGGCGATGATGTCGGCGAGGCTCTTCATCGGCGCCTTCCTCGGCAGCCTGGCCAGATACGCGTTCAGATCGCGCTTGAACTCGTAGGACAGGACGGTCGAGCCGCGGCCCGAGGTGTCCAGGGTGACATCGACGAGCGTCGCGCCCCTGGCCCTGAGCGCGGTGACGGCCGCGTCCCACAGGGCGCGGTTGTCCGATCCCGCCGTCGGCACCTGACTGGCGACGACGCCGATCCGGGCCCCTCGCAGCGCGGTCGTGGACAGGTCCTTGGTGAAGTCGTGCCCGACGAGCGGATTGGCGGCGGTCGCCGGGTCCTCCCGGTCCCTGCCGTCGAGCACGGTGAGCGTGACCGCCGCGTCGGCGACCGTACGGGTGAGCGGGCCGGCGGTGTCCTGGCTGGCGGCGATCGGCACGATGCCCGTACGGCTGGCCAGCCCCACCGTCGGCTTGATGCCGACCACGGAGTTGGAGTACGCGGGGCTGAGTATGGAGCCGGAGGTCTCGGTACCGACGGTGACGGCGCCGAGGCCGGCCGAGGCCGCGACGCCCGAACCGGCGCTGGAGCCGCTCGGGGACTGGCTCCCGTCGTAGGCGTTGAGCACCTGCCCGCCCAGCGAGCTGTAGCCGCCGGGCATCCCGGAGGTCAGATAGTTGGCGAACTCGGTGAGGTTGGCCTTGCCGAGGATGACCGCGCCCGCCTCGCGGAACCGCGCGACGATCGGCGCGTCCTTCGCGGGATACGAGTCGGCGAGCGCCACGGACCCGGCGGTGGTCGGCATCCCCGCGACATCGATGTTGTCCTTGACGAGGACGGGTATGCCGAGCAGGGGACTGTGCGGGCCCTTGCCGCGCCGTTTCCTGTCGGCGGCGGCGGCCTCCTTCATGGCGTCGGGGTTGACGGACCGTACGGCGTTGAGCGAGGGCCCCTGGGAGTTGAGGGCCCGGATGCGCTCCAGATAGGCCTCGGTGAGCCTGGTGCTGGAGAGCCTGCCGGAGTCGAGGAGACCGTTCAGCTCGGCCACGGTCGCGGTTTCGAGATCGACGGACAGCGGTCTCTCGGGGCGGTGCGCGGTCGCGTCGGCCCTGGACATGGTCAGGGAGGCGGTACCGGCGACCATCAGCATGGCTGCGGCGAGGGCTACGGCGTGACGGCGGCGGAACGCCGTGCGCGCCGGGAAGTTGAGTTCGATCGTATGCTCCTTGCGAGACGGGGCGAACCTTCGGCCTCAGCATGGAAACGGCGATCTTTGTCCGGCGCATATCGGCGTGATGTCGGTCGAGTTGCCATCAGCGCACCTCAGTTGGGTGAATCGGTGCCACGGCGATGTTCCTTCACCCGTTCCGCCCTCTTCGGGGGCGCGTGTACGCGCTGACGCGCGATCCTGGTACCCAGTGGGGGATTTCCCTTTTGTCGTGGATCGATGGGCTGGAGACGAAATGACTTCCGCGCAGCACCCTCCCCTCCCTCCTTTCACCAAGGAGACCGCCATCGAGAAAGTCAGGGGAGCGGAGGACGGCTGGAACACCCGCGACCCCGGAAAGGTCGCGCTGGCGTATACGGTCGGTTCCGTGTGGCGCAACCGGGCCGAGTTCGCCACCGGCCGTGACGAGATCATCGCCTTTCTCACCCGCAAGTGGCAGAAGGAGCTGGACTACCGGCTCATCAAGGAACTCTGGGCCTACGACGGTGATCGCATCGCCGTGCGCTTCGCCTATGAATGGCACGACGACTCCGAGAACTGGTATCGCTCCTACGGGAACGAGAACTGGGAATTCGACGGGAACGGACTGATGCACCATCGCTACGCGTGTATCAACGACCTTCCCATCGAGGAATCCGAGCGCAAGTACCACTGGCCACTGGGGCGGCGTCCGGACGGCCATCCGGGGCTGAGCGACCTGGGCCTCTGAGCGGACGGGCCGGGACGGGGGCCCGCGTGGTCCCGCGCGCACCCATGGTTCTCACGGTCGTTCACGGGGCGCGGTCGGGTCGCTGTCGACCACGTCGAAGGCGCCCAGCAGTCCGGCGCACCGCAGTGTTCTGCTGATGGACGGATCGGTGATGACCAGCGCCAGCCTGCCACCGTTCTCCTGTATGCGGCGACGTGCCCGGCACAGAACGGAAAGCCCGCTGCAGTCGATGAATTCCACCTGCTGGAGGTCGACCACCAGATCGGGCTCCGGCGCGGCGGTCAGCGAGTCGAGGTGGTCGCTTATACCCGGCGCGGTCAGCAGGTCGATCTCTCCGCGCAGCTCCACCACGACCGTTCTGCCCACGACCCGCGTGCGCGGGCGATCGCGCCACTCGTCCGACATGACCATCACCTGAGCCTCCGACCGGGTCTTTTCGCGACACGGCCCATACAAGGGTGTTGTCCTGGGCCGGCGAGAGTGCCGACCGGCCCATGGGAGCGGGGACGACCAGTCCTGACCCGGGGGCCACGCGGGGTGTGCGGGTGGTCCGGCCCGCCTGCTCGGCCCCGGGTGGTTCCCGCGCGGTTCACGCGGTTCACGCGGTTCGACGGGGGTCCGGCTCAGTCCGTGGCGGGGACCACCGCGACCGGGCAGGCCGCGTGACGCAGTACCGCGTGCTGGACACGGCCGAGGTGCGGACCGAGGGGCGGGTGGCGCCGCTTCGCGCCGACGACCAGCAGATCGGCGCCCGCCGTCTCGTCGAGGAGCGTCCGGCGTACCGGGCCCTCCACGAGTGTGGGCCGGGGGACGACATCGGGGTATTCGCCGTCGACGACGGCCAGGACCTCGTCCACGCGCGCCTGCGCCGGCCGGCGGTCCTGGCCGTGCCAGGCCCGTACGGCCACCAGCTCGCAGCCCCTCCAGTGCGCCTCGCGGACGGCGAAGCGGGTGGCTTCGGCGCTGTCGGCATGGTCCCCGACACCGACGACCACGCGCCGGTGGACCGCCCGCCGGTTCGGGTCCCCGCCACGGACCACGGCCACGGGACAGCGGGCCCTGGCCGCGACGGCCAGGCTCACGGACCCCAGGAGCATCGCCGCGAGCGGACCGTGCCCGCGCGGTCCCAGCACCAGGAGCGCCGCCTCCCGGGCTTCCCTCAGCAGTACCGTCACCGGGTCCTCCGGCTGGATGTCGGTGGACACCTTCACATCGGGGGCGAGGCGGCCCACCCGCTCCTCGGCCGAGGCGACGAGGTTCTCCGCCCGTATCTGCTCGGAGGGGCGGTCGGTGCCGGGCCCCGGCCGTACCCCTTCGTAGTGCTCCCAGAGGGAGGCATGGACCAGCCGCAGCGGCAGGCCGGAGCGCTCGGCCTCGGCCGCGGCCCAGTCGACCGCCCACACACTGCCGTCCGATCCGTCCACCCCCACGACCAGGGGAAGCTCCATCGCTCCCACCTCCCTTTTCTCACCCTTCCGGACCATCTCTCCCCCGTGACCTTCCTCCCGCGACCGTCCGCCGGCCGTCCCCGCGGGTCGTGTCCCCCCTCCAGCGTGACTCTCCCGGGCCCGGTGTGCCCTGGTCCGTCTGCGGCTACGGTGGAAGTGCGGCCGTGACGGGGTACGACGTGCCGGCCGCGCCGGAGGAACCGTGGGCGACGACGGGAACAGGCGGACGGCGGACACCCCGAGACGGCTGGATGTCCTGCCGGAGGAGGTGCAGGCCCATCTGGACGCGGTCCAGCACGGCGCTCCGGAGTCCGTACGGAGCCTGCTCGAAGCCGTGCTCTCGGTGGGCCGGGAACTGGACCTGCCCCAGGTGCTGCGGCATATCGTCGAGGCGGCGGTGGTGCTCGTGGACGCGGAGTACGGCGCCCTGGGTGTCATCGGGGAGAAGCCGCGGCTCTCGCAGTTCCTGCCTGTCGGTGTCACCGAGGAACAGGCCGACGCCATCGGCCATCTGCCCGAGGGCCATGGAATCCTGGGCGAACTCATCCGCAATCCCGAGTCCCTGCGGCTCTCCGAACTGTCGGACCACCCGGCGTCGTACGGCTTTCCGGCCGGTCATCCGCCCATGCACTCGTTCCTCGGGGTGCCGATCCGGATCCGGGACGAGGTGTTCGGCAACCTCTACCTCACCGAGAAACACGGCGGCAAGGACTTCGACGACGAGGACGAGGCCGTCCTGTCCACCCTCGCCGTGGCGGCCGGCGTCGCCATCGACAACGCGCGGCTGTACGAGGAGGCCCGGGACCGCCAGCGCTGGCTGGAGGCCAACGCGGAGATCGTCGCCAGTCTGCTGTCCGGAGCGGACGAGACCCAGGTGCTCCCGCTGATCGTCGAACACGCGCGCGGTATCGTCCGCGCGGACCTGGGGGCGCTGGCGCTTCCCGACGCGGAGAAGGACGTGCTGCGGGTCGCGCTCGCCGAGGGAGTCGACGCGGAGGCCCACCGGGGTCTGGTGCTTCCCCGGGAGGGCTCGTTCGTCGGGGCGGCGCTCCAGGCCGGAGAGCCGCTCACGAGCCTTGACGTCGGGACCGATCCGAGGATCACCGCCGGGCCCCCGCGGTGGCGCGGACTGGGGCCCGCCGTCGCGGTGCCGATGATCACCGACGACTGTGTGCGCGGTGTGCTGCTGCTGGCCCGGACCCGTGGGAGCACCCCGTACACCCCGGCCGACACGGCCCCTCTGCTGGCTTTCGCGGGACAGGCGGCCCTCGCCATGGAACTCGCCGGACGGCGGCGCTCGGCCGAACAGCTCACGCTTCTGGCGGACCGCGACCGGATCGCGCGCGATCTGCACGACCTCGCCATCCAGCGCCTCTTCGCCACCGGGATGACCCTCCAGAGCACCGTACGGTTCGTCGAGCATCCGGCCGCGCGGGAGAGGCTGCTGCGGGCCGTGGACGATCTCGACGAGACCATCAAGATCATCCGCTCGACGATCTTCGGGCTCCGCGCCCATGACACGGGCCGTGCCCGCCAGGGGCTGCGGGTCCGGGCCACCATGGTGGTGGAGCAGGCCGTACGCTCCCTCGGCTTCACCCCGTCGGTGCGTATGGAGGGACTCATCGACACGGATGTGCCGCCCGCGGTCGCCGAACATGTCGTCGCGGTCCTGGCCGAGACGCTGAGCAATGTCGCACGGCACGCGCGTGCGAGCGCGGCGGAGGTGTCCCTCGTCGTACGCAAGGGCCGGCTGACGGTGACCGTCACGGACAACGGGACCGGTGTCCCGGCGGACTGCCACAGAAGCGGTCTGGACAATCTGGCCGGGAGAGCGGAGGGCCTGGGAGGTACGTTGACGCTGGAAACCCCTGATCAGGGGGGCACGCGTGTCGTATGGACGGTACCGATCAACCAGGACTGACCCCGTGGGCGCCTGCGGCCGCCCGCGTGGGCGCCCGCGTGGCGGTTACCCCGGGCGCGTGGTGGTCACGGCGCGTGGTGGCCGGTACCGCCGGTGGTCAGTACGGCGGGTGGTCAGTACGGCGCGTCGCCGGGACCGGGGCCGGGGTGGGGACCGGCCTGGGTGGCGAGGACGGCGGCCTGGATACGCCGTTCGACGCCGAGCTTGGCCAGCAGACGCGAGATATGGTTCTTGACCGTCTTCTCGGACAGATAGAGCCGCTTGCCGATCTGACGGTTCGTCAGGCCCTCACCGATCAGGGCGAGGATCTCCCGTTCGCGGGGCGAGAGTTCGGACAGCGCGTCGGGCTCCGGCTCCACCGCGGTCTCGTCGCCGCGCAGACTGCTCATCAACCGGGTCGTCGTCGCCGGATCGAGCATGGACTGACCGGATGCCACGGTGCGCACGGCGGCCACCAGATCCGCTCCCTTGATCTCCTTCAGCACATATCCGGCCGCACCCGCCATGATCGCGTCGAGCAGGGCATCGTCGTCGTCGAACGAGGTGAGCATCAGACAGGCCAGGCCGGGCATCCGCGAGCGCAGTTCCCGGCAGACCGTGATCCCGTCGCCGTCGGGCAGCCGTACATCGAGAATGGCGACGTCCGGCCGCAGGGCCGGGCCGCGTGCCAGGGCCTGGTCGATCGATCCCGCGTCACCGGCCACCTCGATGTCCGGCTCCGCGTCGAGCAGATCCTGCACACCGCGCCGCACGACCTCGTGGTCGTCGAGCAGGAACACCCGGATCGGCCTCTCCGGGGAGAAGTCCCGTGCCTCGTCCATGTTGTTCCTCCGCACTGTGGGCTGTCGTCCCGTCACTGCTGTCGGAGCTTTCACTGCCGTGGGGCGGCCGTGGGGCCGCCGCCCCTCCATCCTGGACCGGGCCCCCGGGGCGAACCAGGGCCGAACGGGTCCCCTGGCCAGCTCCGCGCCGGGTCCAACCGGCTCAACCGGGTGGGCGGCGGGGGCGGCGGGGCGGCCGTGGGGTCGCCCGGACGCTCGTCAGAGCCACCCGCGGCGGCGGCTCCGTCCGGACGGTGCCGCGCCGACGCCCTCCATGTCACGGTTGGCGACATGGATCAGCAGCCCGCCGAGATCGGCCAGCGCGCGGCCGGCCGCGAGCTCGTCACCGATCTCCGGTACGTCCACGTCATCGGGGCTGCACCGGGCCTTGCCGTGTCCGGCGAGTGACGTGGTCCCGGTGTCCAGCACCACGCGCGCCGTGGTTCTCCCGTCCTCCTCGAAGAGGTAGAGACGTACGGTCCACTCCGTTGTCTTCGACATGGCCTGCCTCATTCCTCGGAGGGCCGCCGCGTTCGAGCGGCCCACAACACCACTGTCGGACGCCCGGGGTGCCGACAGGCAGGGGCCAAAGGTCCCCAGTGGGGTCGGGTCGAGCCGGTCACCGGGTCGGGTCGAGCCGGTCACCGCACCAGAAGCGGCCGAGGGCATGGCCCGTCATCGGTCAGGGGACGGGGAGACCACGAACAGTGCGTAGTCGCCCGTCTGCCGGCCGTCATGGACGGGCGAAGGTACGGCGACGGCGACGGCGACGGTGACGCCGATTCCCCCCGGCCGCGCCGCCCGCGGCGCGTCAGCTCTTCCTCTTCCCCACGGCGTCGCTCGCGGCGGCCACGCCGACACCCAGCACGGTCAGCACGAGGTAGCCGTAGATCTCGTAGCCGTCGGGGACGAGAAAGCGGAAGAAGCCGAAGAACGTCGGGAACCAGTCGATCCACTGGTGCAGCAGACCGCTGACGCCGAAGGAGATGAACATGAAGCTGACGAATCCGAGGAAGGCCTTCATCCCCCGAGCGTAGAAAACGCCGGTCGGAGCCGGTACTGGCCGAGGGGATACCGAGCCGCGACCAAAGTCTCGGCTCCGCCGGCGCCGATCCTCTTCCCTGTCGCGGTGGTGCCCTGCTTCTCGGAGCCGGTGATCACCCGATCACCCACCCGATCACCCACCCGGTCGCCCGATCACTCGTCAGGGCTGTTGTGTCCGGTCCGGGGGCCACAGCCGCGTCTTCTCCGGTGCGATCTCCTTCACCACCTTCGCCAGTGCCTCGCACGCCTCCTCGATGCCCTGCCTGAGCTTGTTCTGCTCGGTGATGGTCGCGGCCAGGAGAAGCGAGGTCAGTGCCACGGATCCATTGAGCACCTGGAGACTGAACAGCCGTTCCATGAGGCTGTAGTGGGCGAAGGCGCCGATGTCCTTGGCCGCTTCGAGGATCGCCACGACCGAGACGAACAGCGCGTACGGGGCGCTCGCGGCGAGTTCGAAGCGCAGGGCCGCCCAGATGAGTACGGGGAAGAAGAGGAAGACCAGGGTGAGGGACCTCGTGACGGCGAGCGGTGTGATGACGACGGCGGCGACGACAATGGCGGCCGACTCGGCCCATCGGTGGGTCGGCAGGGGCAGCCGGATACGGCAGAGGACCAGCAGGAAGGGCGTGACGAGCAGGACACCCATGGCATCGCCCGTCCACCACGCCAGCCAGGTCGGCCAGAAACCCAGCGGCAGCGTTCCGCTGAGCGCCAGCGCCCCCGTGCCCACCGTGGCGCTGATCAGTATCCCCGTCAGGGCGCCCAGGAAGACCAGGGCCATCCCGTCCCGCAGCCGGTCAAGCTGTACGCGGAAGCCCACGTGGCGCAGCAGCAGCCAGGAACAGAGGGGAGCGACGGTGTTGCCCGCCAGGATCGCGACGTTGGACGCGCCGAACGGGCCGAGCGTGGCCACACTGCCGAAGGTGCCCAGGGTGATTCCCGGCCAGACCCCGGTCCCGAGGAGCAACAGGGCCGCCAAGGCGATGCCCGTGGCGGGCCAGAGGGGGGAGACATTCACGCCGTCGAGCCTGGTCACCCCCTTCAGCGTGCCGACGCGCGTGCCCGCGTAGTAGGCGACGGCGACGCCGAGGATGCGAAGAACAGTCACGGACAGCCGTCGTTTCTTCCCGGTACGCGCCACACCAGCTATCAGACAACGCCCCGCCGCCCAGTCCCGCCATGACACGCACGGGCCGGTCGTCACACGGGCCGGGGCAAGAGGCGGGGGCCGTGCCGTGGTCGATTCGGCGACCGCGCCCGTACTCCCCGCGCCCGTACTCCCCGCGCCCGTACTCCCCGCGCCCGTACTCCCCGCGCCCGTACTCCCCGCGCCCGTACTCCCCGCGCTCACCCACTCGGCCTCGCGGGTGGGCATCGCGCTCCGCACACGGTCAACCGGCCCTTTCCGGCAGGGCCGTTCGGAGCGGCCTGCGGGGGCACGGTCAGCACCTTCGACGCCACCACGCCAACTCCGCGTCCGCCACAGGTCCGTGGTGTGTTCGGCCGTCAGGGCCTGCCGAGCCGGCCGGTCACCACGCTGGCGAGACGGTCACACCCGCCCGGGAAGCCGGACGACGGTGACGAAGAACTCGTCGATCTGGCGGACCGCCGAGATGAACTGCTCCAGGTCGACGGGCTTGGTCACATACGCGTTGGCGTGCAGCTTGTAGCTGCGCAGAATGTCCTCCTCCGCCGAGGACGTGGTCAGTACGACGACGGGGATCGGCGCGAGATCGGGATCGGTCTTGATCCGTTCGAGCACCTGGCGTCCGTCGTACTTCGGCAGATTGAGATCCAGCAGGATGAGATCCGGCCGGGGCGCCTCCTGGTGGGCGCCCCGCCGGTACAGGTAGTCGAGGGCTTCCTCGCCGTCGCGCACCACACGGAGGGTGTTGCGGATCTTGTTGTCCTCGAATGCCTCGCGTGTCATCAGTTCGTCGCCCGCGTCGTCCTCGACGAGAAGGACCTCGATCGGCTGCATGGAGACCTGGGCGCCGGAGGAGCTGTTCGGGGCGGTCGAGGAATTCATGAGAGGGCTCCCGGTGGGGTGGTGGACGGCGCGTCGCCCTCGCCGGTCCCCCCGGCCGCGTACGGCGGCGCGTGGTCTCCGGGTGGGGCCGGTGTACGAGGCGGTTCGGGCGTTTCGGACGCGGGGGGCCGGGCCGCTCCGGACGGCCGGGCCGCTTCGGGGGCTTCCGGTCCGCCGGCGGCGACGGGCAGGGTGAAGACAATGCTGGTGCCGCCCTCCGGGCCCGGCTCCAGCCGGATCCGGCCACCGTGGAACTCCACGATCTTCCGCGACAGCGCGAGACCGATCCCGGTTCCCTCGTACTCGTCCCTGCCATGCAGCCGCTGGAAGATGACGAAGACCTTCTCGGCGAACTCGGGCGCGACGCCGATGCCGTTGTCCACGACGGTCAGCCGCCACTCGTCGCCCTGGCGCGAGCAGCCGACGGTGATCCGGCTGGGGACGTCGGGCCTGCGGAACTTGACGGCGTTGCCGATGAGGTTCTGCCAGAGCATGGTCAGCGTGGTCGGATCACCGTTCACCCCGGGGAGCGGGTCCGCCCGTACGACCGTGGCCCCCGCTTCCTGGATCACCAGACCCAGATTGCCCAGCGCCCGGTCCAGGACCTTGTCCAGCCGTACGGTCTGCCGGGTGTCGTGCACCCGCCCCACCCGGGAGAAGGTGAGCAGGTCGTTGATCAGGGTCTGCATGCGCTTGGCGCCGTCGACCGCGAAGTCGATGTACTGCTTGCCGCGTTCGTCCAGCACCGTGCCGTACCGCTTCTCCAGAAGCTGGCAGAACGAGGCGATCTTGCGCAGCGGTTCCTGGAGGTCGTGCGAGGCGACATAGGCGAACTGCTCCAGTTCCGAGTTCGAACGCCGCAGTTCCTCGGTCTGTTCCGCGAGCACGGCCTCTCGTGAGCGTCCCGCGGCGATCTCGTCGGCGAGGCGTCCGCGCATGTCCTCGACCGCCGCGGCCACGGCCCGGAGGTCGGCGGGCCCGCCGACCTCGATGCGCCGGTCGAACGCCCCGGCGCGTACGCCGTCGGACGCGGCCCGCAGCGCGTTGAGCGGACGGCCCACCATCTGCCGCAGCAGCAGGGCCAGGCCCGCCACGGCGAGGACGAAGACGACCAGGATCAGGATGAGCACGGTGTCGCGGAGCGACCGCGCGTCGTTCAGCTCCCCCCGTGCCCGGTCCCTGGCCGTGTCGAGGTGCTCCTGCTGTACGGCGAAGAGACGGCGCAGCTCGTCGAAGCTCTCCTTGCTGCCCGCCATCCGCGCCGCGGAGGCCGCCTCGGGGGCTCCGGTGCGTACGGACGCGATCAGCGGCTCCGCCTCCTCGCTCCGCCATGTCCGTGCCGCGCGGGTGATGCGGTCGAGGTCCCTGGTGAACTGAGGGCTGGATGCCACGATGGCGCCCACGCGGGCGGCGAGTCTGCGCTCGTCCTCGCGGCCACGGGTGTACGGCGTGAGGAACGAGTCGTCCGCGGTCAGCGCGAAGCCCCGCACACCGGTCTCCTGGTCGAGCAGGGACTTCTGGAACTGGAACACCGTGGAACGGGCGGGCTGGATGTGATCGACCAGCTCATTGGTCCGGTCGTTGGTCCGCGACAGCAGCACACCGCCGACGACGGTGCAGCCGCACACCACCAGTACCAGGGCCCCGAGGATCAGCTGAACCCAGCCCTGCACCGAGAGCCGGGCCGCCGTGGTGTGCCAGGCCGTGGGAGGGCGCGGTGTCCCGCTCACCGGTCCGTACGCCGGCGTCCCGTTTTCTGCGTGCCGCTTCACGGAGCGGCCCAGCCGAGGTGCAGCACCGCGACATCGTCCGCGAGTCCGCCGTACGGAGCCGCTCCCTCCGCCGCCCCGTCGACCAGCGCGTCGACGAAGGCCTGCGGCGCGAGCGCGCTGTGCTCACCGGCCAGTTCGAGCAGTCCCTCTTCACCGAGCCGGGCCGACGGGCCCGTGCGCCCTTCGAAGAGGCCGTCGGTGAAGACCACCACATGCCCTCCCGGCGGCAGCGGCAGCGTCGTCTCGGTCCACCGGCCCGTGTCCGGCAGCAGCCCCAGGGCCATGCCCGCCTCCGGCTCCTCCCAGCGGACTTCGGCCTGGTCGCGTATGAGCAGTCCCGGGTGGCCCGCGCGTACGACCCGGACCTCCTGGCCCCCGGGCGGGAAGGCCAGGGAACTGACCGTGGCGAAGACATGCTGGTCGAAGCGTTCCGCGACCAGGATCTCCTCCAGGAGGGGGACCAGGTCCACCGGCGCCGTCCCGCAGAGCACGGCCGTGCGCCAGGCGACCCGCAGGCAGACGCCGAGAGCGGCCTCCGCCGCCCCGTGGCCCGAGACATCCCCTATGACCGCGTGGACCGTGCCGTCCGTGGTCTGGACGACATCGTAGAAGTCGCCGCTCAGCAGACCGTGGGCGCGGCCCGGTTCGTATCGCGCGGTCGCCTCGAAATCGTCGCCGCGCAGCAGCGGGACCGGCAGCAGACCGCGTTCGAGCCGGGCGTTCTCCTTGGCCATCAGCTCGTTCGCGCGGAGCGCCGCCGCCGTCCGCTCGACCTGCTTGCGCTGGAGGGCGTAGCGGACCGCTCTGCCGAGCGACTCCGGGTCGATCCGTCCCTTGACCAGATAGTCCTGCGCACCGGTCGCCACGGCCGCGAGCCCCGCCTCGCCCTCGGCCAGACCGGTGAGGACGACGATGGCGGCGTCCGGCGCTGTCGCGAGGATCCGGGTGACCGCGTCGACGCCCCGGGCATCCGGGAGGTGGAGATCGAGGAGCACACAGACCGGGGTGGTGCGGCCGGCGAGGAATCGCTGTCCCTCGGCCAACGACCGGCACCGGGTGAGCGAGGAGTCCAGATCGCTGTCGGCGAGCATCTCCTCCACGAGCAGCGCGTCCCCCGCGTCGTCCTCGACCAGCAGGATCACCCCGTCGATCACCCCGTCGACGGACCACAGGGAGCCACGGGAAACCGCCGCGGCATTCTGGGGCGGCACCTCCCCCAGTGGTGCGAGCGGGGACGCGGTACCGGCGTGGTCATCACTTCGCGCGGGACGCGACGAGGTACTGACGGGCAAGTCGGCCATGCTTCCCCCTCACCGGCGGTACCGACCACTCGGCCCCGTTCCAGCGGGCAGCATAGGCGACGGCCGGGGTCATGACGCTCGCGGTGTCCCGCGGCGGGAGAACGCTCCCCGAGGCACGCCGACGGCAAACCAGCAGGACGGGCGGTTCCGGCCGGCGCGTCCCGTCGCGGAGCCAGGGCCTGCCCCGCACACCCCGTAAGACCGTGTTTTGTCCCCGGGACGGCCATCGTCCGGACACTCGACCGAGGACCCAGCACACCGCCCACGGACCTTTCTCGTGGGCCGGGGGGTGTGCGGTCACGATCCCGCATCGGTGGATAATTTGTACAAACTATGGGCTTATCGTAAACACCACTATGGGGTGAGCCCGGCGGGGGGTGTGAGAGCACAGGCGCCGGGTCTCGATTCCCGAGTGTCTGCGTGATCACCAGCTGGGGGGCTCTCCGTGTCCGCTTCGTTCAACCGCGCCACCGCGCGCTCCTGGCCCTCCGCGTGATTCCGCCGCACGACATGACCTCCGGTGCCACGGTCCTCGCCATGCTCCGCCCGCCCATGTCCTGAACCGCTCCGCCGAGGACCGCCCCACCCGCCTCACCCGCGCCCGCGCGCGGCCCCGTTCGCCGGTACGGCACGGGCGCCCGCGCGGGCGGGCCCGTGACACCGCCGGACGGGCGCCCGGTCCACCGCGCCCGCCGAGCCCATGTCTCCCACTCCGTACGGAAGTTCCGATACAACGATGCAGCAGACACCGCCCACCATCTCCACGGCGCGTACCACGGCACCGCCACAACGCGCCGAACACCCCTTCCCGGATGCGCCGTTGGCGCCGTCGCGGACGGAACCACCCGCGTCCGCCGAGCCGCCGGGGGAGCCGTCCGCCCGCACCGGAGGCGCCGGTCCCACCAGGGATCCCTGGTGGGACAACGCGCGTTACGTCTCCGCGACGCTGATCGTCGTCCTGCACACCATAGGCAGTGTCATGGAGCGGCACGAGTCGCTACAGGCGTTCCATGTGGCGACCTGGGCGCTGCGGGTACCTCTCTTCGTCGTGCTGGCCGGGGTGTTCAGCGCCGCCGCCCCGCTGGACGCACACCGGTTGCGCGGGATCGTACGGAGCATCGCACTGCCGGCGGCCCTGTTCAGCCTGCTGTACTCGCTCGAAATGGTGGCGCTGGGGAGCGAATTCAAGCTCCATGTGACGCAACTGCCGTGGACTCTCTGGTTCTTGATGTCGCTGATCTGCTGGCGTCTGCTGCTCCCGGTCGTCGTCCTGCTGCGCCACCCGCTGGCGGTCACCTCGGTGGTCGCCCTGGCCGCCGGCTATGTCGACGAGCTGGGGTTGGCCTTCTCCGCCAGCCGTACGGTCGTCTACCTGCCGCTCTTCCTCATCGGGTGGCGGATCGGACAGGGTTCCCTGCGGGGCTGGTTCACGGCCCGCTGGACCCTGCCGGTGGCCGTCGCCGCTCTGGCGGGGGGGATCCTGGTCGGGTGGCTCTGGCACGACCACGTCAAGGGCACCTGGACGTCCATGCGGCACCCGTACACCTCGGCCGACACACTGGGCCTGTACGGGGCCTGGGTGATCCGGCTGTTCGTGCTCGCCGGCGCGGTCGCTCTCGTGCTGTGCCTGCTGCGGGTGGTGCCCCGGCGCCGGATTCCCTTCGTCTCGGCGCTGGGCGCGGGAGGGTTCACCATCTATCTGCTGCACCCCCTGGTCATTCTCCCGGTACGCGAGACGGGCTGGATCGCCCGTGCGAACACCCCCGTCGAACTGGCCGGGCTCGTGCTGTGCGCCCTGACCCTGACCGCCGTCCTGGGTTCCCGGCCCGTACGACGTCTGGTCCAGCCGCTCACCAGACCGCCGGTGGGATGGCTCTTCACCTCGGCGGGGCGCCGGGCGGCGTAGCCGACGACGCTCTGCCCGTCGACCTGACCGGGGGGCGTTGTGCGTCGGGGCCGTTCGCGTGAGCGGTGTGTTCGGCGGCCCGGCGCATGGTGCGCCGGGCCGTGTCGGGGCGACCGCGTGTGGCAGATGGTCCTTGCCTCTCGCGAGGCAAGCCGGGTCAGCCGATGGTCTGTCGGGTTCGCCACCAGGTGGATGCTCCGATGATTTCGGTTCCGGTGCCGGTGAGGGCGGTTCTGCTGCCGGGGTGGAAGCGTACGGCTCCGTCGGCGCGTACGGCCCAGATGTCGGGGATGGTGTCGCCGTTGGCGTCGGGGGTGCCGAGGAGGAGGCGGACGGTGGAGGGCCGACCTCAAACCCGGCACAACCCTCAGCACCCCCGACGGCACCACAGCCAAGATCGCCGCCAACCGCGCCTACACGGACCACGTCCGCACCTACAACTTCAGCGTCGCCAAACTCCACACGTACTATGTGCTCGCTGGCGCCACGCCGGTCCTCGTCCACAACACCTACAGGAATCCGGTAGGGCGCCTCGGGGTAAGGAGGTGGCCAACCGTGGTGGTACACGTTGAAGGCCAGGCAGTTCGAGGTGCCAAGCTCATCGGGTCGGACAGGACATACGAAGGTGTTCGACTGGTCAAGTGCACCCTGAGTGCTTGTAGTTTGGCGCAGTTTGATGATCCCGAGTTCAGCCTTGTTGTCAGGGACTCATCCCTGCAAGGGTGTCGAGTCGACCGTTGTTCGGTCCAAGGGGTCCTCTTTGATGGCGTGACGATTGACGGGCTTGCGGTAAAGCAGTTGCATCGTCTCTACGGATGCGTCTTCCGTCGGGTGGTTCTTCGAGGGAAAATTGGACCGATCATGGCGATGGGGCCACATGCTGGTCTTGCGGGGCGCGAGCGTTATATCGCAGGGATGATTGAAAAGTATCGCGACGTGGAATGGGCCCTCGATATCTCGGAGGCCATATTCTCAGATGCTGACTTCTATTACGTGCCGGGTCATTTGATTCACCGTGACCCTGAGACGCAAGTTCTCTTGAGCCGCGAAAAGGTCAAGAACGTGCCACGTGAAGATTTCCCTGCATATGCCGGAATTTGGGTAAGTAGATTTGATGAAACTCCATTTGACACCTTGGTGGGAATTGCCCCGAAGGCTTCCAGGAATTTCTCAAAATATATGAGTGACATTGAATGGATGCGTGGTCAAAATTTGGCTGAATAGTCTGCGCAAGAAGGAACTGCAATGATTCTCTCGTGGTGTCCTGTTGGGGGTTGATGGCGTAAGCGGGGCGGTTCTGCTCCGCCTCGACTGTGCCCACCCAGCCGCTTGGCCTGAACGATGGAGATTGTTCCCGCTCCTCGGTCGGGGCGGCGCGGCGGCCCACCCACTTGCTCAAGTCGGCTACCGCTTTGACAAGCTGAGCGGAGGTCTGCCGCTTCGTCGTGGTGAAAATCGAGAACCACCAGCAACTCCGAGAACCACCAGCAACTCGGAGTGTTAACGCAGGCGTCGGCGTAGATTTTCATCAATGCACCGTAGGCGTCGGGGTGAATCTTCTTCACCGTCCCTGACCGCACATCTGCCATGGCTCGCCTACCTCCAGTGGCCCGTCGGCCACACTGCCGCTCTTCCCGATGCCCCATCAGATGGGTTCCAAGCGGCAGACCCTGCTGGTGATCGTTCTCCCAGGGACTTTCAGGGACTTTCAGCTCTGGCGGAGGGACTTTCCAGGGAGGAGTCGCTGTGCGTACGCGAAAGTCCGTGACAGAGCTGAAGGTCGGGAAACCGCTGGGCGGAGTGGGCTTCCTCAGCACTCGATGATGTTCACCGCGAGGCCGCCGCCTGCCGTCTCCTTGTACTTGACGGACACGTGAGCGGCTGTTGATCGTGATGTTGACCTGCCGTTTTGGCATGTCCGGGCTCGCTTTGATTCAGGCCAGGGACTTTTCGGGGACTTCTTGGTGAGAGCTGATTGCAACGTATCCGTTGCTGCGTGAGACGGCTGCGAGGTGGGGTCGCCGATCCTCGGGTGGCATCCGATGGTGTCGGCGAGCCCTCGTACTCGGAATGCGTAGGTCTTGGTTCGAATCCAGAAGGCGGCTCCGAGGGAGGCTGCAAGTCGGACCTCTGACCTGCAGCTTCTTGCTGTTCGTGACGCTTAGTCCGTTGAGAATACGACTGCCGACCTGCGTATCGGAATGCGTAGGTCGGTGATTCCCCTCCCGGAATGACTGGCGGAACTCTAGCCCACGAGCAGCCTTTGAACTGGAGTTTCCTTGAGGCGGGCGAGCGCCCGGATCTGCTTCGAGCGGGTCGGGGTGCGCAACGAGAGCGCATCGGTGCAGAGTTGGTCTGGAGGAAGCAGGGCTTGTGCGCGATTGGTGACTCCGTGCTTATGGCTACTCGAACAGGTCGTTCGAAGGGCGTATGAATTGACATATGATGCCGACCTCCGCGAGTTCTACGAGACCGTTATCCGCGAGGCGATGCAAATTGAGGACTTTCGAACGCTCCTGAACGGGTGGTTCCTTGTGGAGCTTTGGCCACGATTGTGGTTCTAGCCTCGAGCGCGGGGCGTCTGGAGAGCCGGTTGCCTTACCTAGTGAGCGCCGCCGCGTACCGTGCGCAGGCTTGGCCAGGATGCGTAAGGCGCCCCCTGACCTTCACTCCTGGCGCTCCTGGGCGAGCGTGGCAAGCTCATTGCCTAGGATGCGGAGTTGCTGTGCGTGGTGGTTGAGGGCAGTTGCGAGTCGGTGCAGTTCGTCAGGATCGTGCGGGTAGTGGTCACCATCGATCTCGACATTGCTGAATAGGCCTCGTCCCGGATGCCGTTCGGTGAAGGGACGCTGCTCGAGAGCCGTGGTCATGGCTGTGACGCGTCCGCGGCTCGTCTCGATGGTTAGCGGCACATCGGGCCCGTAGTGGCAGATGTCGATCCGGTAGCCGTCGCTGGGGTGCTCTCCTGCGCACCATGACGGTTCGGGGATGGTGACCTCGCCGTAGTCAACAGTGGAGATCGTGACCGTCCGGCTCATCGCTTGCACCCTTCTATAACCTGAGCGGTACTGCCATGTCATTCTTCTGCGTGTGCATTCCGGCCAACTGGGCGGAAGTGCAGAGTAGTCCTAGCAAAGGAGATGCTCCAGGGGAAGGCGTCGCCTGCTTGGGTAAGGTCAATGCAATGTCTGCCGGGGTTACACGCCTGGTGGTTCGTCGTGTAGCCTGCGCCATTGAGCGATGTATGCCTGCACCGACGACACAGTCTCGAAGTGGTCGTTCCCAAGAGTCTTGCGCCGGAGCGTCATCGCTGTTTCGGAGTACTCCAGCGTTCGTTGCGCTGCTACACCGCTTTCAGCTAGTGCCAACACCAGGTGATGCAGCGTCACGAGGGTTTCTCTGTGTTCCTCTCCTAGCACCTCGATCTGGATCTGCCAAGTCTTCTTCCCAAGCTTAGCGCTCTCGACGCAGTAGCCGAGTGAGAGCAGTATCCATGCAATGAATGAGGTGGTACGCAGGGTATCGGGATCTGCCTCGCCAAGCCATCTCTCTTGGTGTTCCGCGACATTCGCTGCCACGAGATACGCGGCCTTTGCGTCACATTTTTTGAGATACCGAGCCACCGCGAAGCAGTCGGCCAGCACTTGTCGCTCGCGAAGACCTCGCTGGCTCGGTGTTCCCAATGCCCTGATACTGCTTCGCAATGCCGCCCAGTGGTTACCGTTCCCATGGTGAGCGCGTGCCAGTAACCGGTCCGCTTGGACCAGACTCGGGTCTGTGTCGTCCAGCTGTCGTTCCCATGCATCCCGGAATCTGGTGAGATTGTGGTGGGCATCATCGAACTGTCGACGAAGCAGTATGACGTCCACGAGGCCAAGCATCGCGCAGCGCCCCTGTGCAGTCCGGATCAGCGCGGGATCAAGGTTCCGGAAGCACTCAGCTGCTTCTTGAGATGGCGCACTCAGCGTCCGCCCATTGGTGTCCCGAAGTCCTGCTTCGAAGGAGACCAGCAGTGCCTCCACGAGGCGATCGACCCGCTGTCGGTCCTGGTCGTCCAGTGAATGCATGGCGACGAGGCGTACGAGGCTCTTCGTCGCGACACCGCCATTGGCATCGAGAGTGACCAAGCCCCGTAAGACCAGTTCCTCCAATGCCTCGTACACGGCCCGGTGAGGCACCTCGTCCCCGCGGCCGGGGACATCGTCGACGGAGTACCAGAGGGAGTGGCCCAGGCACCGAGTTGGGAAGACACTTGCCCCGATGACCGCGAAGGCACTCAACAGATCCTGAGCGAACCGGAACGTTGGCGCCAGGCTCTGGAATGCCACGCTGATCCGTCCTGCTGGAGAACTGCCACCTTTCTCGGCAAGCAGGTGGAGCAGAGTGCTGTGAGGCATCGCCAAGACGCTTTCAGCTGACATCCCCTCGGTCAGTTGCGACCCCACGTATGCCAACACCGGGGGCCAGTAGTCCAACCGGTCGGCCAGACGGCCGGCGGAATCCCGCGACAGCCCCGGCTGGTATCGGCGTAGAAGTCGAACCGCATCATCCTGGCTCAGTGCGGCAACTTCCAGTACCTCGGCCACACCGAGCCAGAGATGCGGGGCGGCAGCCGACGTCAGTAGGGTGTCCGGGCCGTCGACGGGCAGGAGTCCGGCGACATCGGGCGGATGGCTCACTCCATCAATTGCCAGAAGGGCGCGGCCTCCGACGCTCCTGAACCGGTGTAGGGCGCGGGCGATCAGACGAGAGGCGGTGTCGGGGTCGGTGAATTCGATCCATTCGATGTCCGCGTAGCGCCGTTGCACCCGATGCAGGTACTCGACGGCAGTTGCTGTTGCTCCTGAGCCGAGGATGCTGCGCAGTACAACTGGGCGGCCGCCGAGTGCGTTCAATGCACGAGGGATGTCCTCATCCAACAGACAGTCCCGGCCGACGAAGTCCTGAGGACGACTAGGTAGTGCCGCGCCGTGCATCTGAACAGCCCCCTCATGACCCTGTCCGTAGACATGTGTCGCGGTTTGGCGCGCCGTACAGACGCCTTGAAACTGAGCAACGAACGAGCCGGCCCGGGGTTCTCACCGCACGTCCGCGTGCCAGGCGTCGGCTGTGCGGAGGTGACGCAGGCCGACCCATTCCTGAGCCAAGCGCTCGCCCTTGATCAGCAGTTCGACAGCTTGCTCGCGGTGTCGTTCGCAAAGCCAGGCAGCCAGTTCCTCCGCCCGGGCCCGGGTTACGGGTTTCTCCTTGCCAGGAAGGGGGGTGCCGAGTTCGAACAGGGCGTCGTACAAGTTCGCCGCGGGGACGACCGGTGGCAGGCCTGCTGCCCGTGCCTCAGCGTCGGCGCGTATGGGAATTGCAAGTCCGCTGGCGTCGAGGTCGCCGAAATAGCGAATGGCCTCCACCCCGTGGTCGGGGCGGATACTGCGAACCGAGGAGACGAACGACTTGCCAATCCCCCAGGCCAAGTGGCCGAGGCCGTGATCCAATGTCTTCAGGGCCTCAGCCATGGACCAGCACGTGGTGTAGTTCTCTACTACGAAAAGGATGTCGCCGCGGTCCATCGAGGCGTATCCACGTTTACCTGCCTTGGCGAGGTACACCTCGGTTAGCAATGGCGGCTCGGATTTCAAGACGTCCAAGAAATCGCGCATATATTGCCGATCGGAGAAAAGCCACCCGAAGGAAACGTCCCGGAAAGCCTTCTCTGGTTCTGGAAAGTAGGTAAGGAATTTTCGTTTTCCGAAGATCTCCAGTGCGCGCTCGCACAGGGGTACGGGAGTTCGGTTCGGGTCGCTCATCAACCATTCATTGACTGCTACATAAGCGGTTAGTTGTTTGGCTTTCCGGTTCCACTCGTTCGCCACCCGACTCATCTTCTGGTGGAGTGGCGGCATGATTACCTCGGGTTCCTTCGGAGGTGGAGGTGAGTACACCCAGATATTGATGGGGAGTTCGAGTCGCTCTTTGTCGGTTCTCCCCATCTGTTGGATTCCGCCTTGATTTTCAAGTTTTTCAAGACAATTAATGATTCCCCTAGGTTCGAATGCGTCGACTGGGGATGTTCGATACACCTCCCTATAGATCTCCTTAAAGTCTGACATGGCCAGCTTGTGTCTCTGAGAGGAACTCCTCTTGCCTGCCGACGCTCTGGCTCTTAGGGCTTCCAGCATTTCCTGTTCCAGGCGGTTGAGTGCCGGTGCTTCAGTCTTCATTATCGTTTTCCGTGTGGCGCTTGTAATAGCGAGCCGTGGAGATCTCCGAGTTTCGGCTTCCGGGCAGTGAACCGTCCAGCAGGGTTCCCATTTCCCCTTGTACGCTCAGATATTTGCGGTGAGTCCGAAGGTCGGCGTCATTGCGCATACGGATAACCAAGGGGAAGTTGTCCAGGACAGTGAGGTCGAAGATGCCGGTGGTGTAGATGAGCTGCACCCCCAGGGCAGCCGCCACTGCTTGCTGGAGACGCAGCAGGTAGGTGGCCGATGCCCGGCCAATCGGGTTGTCCAGAAAGAGGACACCGGAGTGACGGCGCCCTGTTCGGCCCCGCTCGTTCGAACGCAGTGCGGCCATGGTGCAGTAGAGAATGATCGCCGCGGTCAGCACCTGTCCGCCGGAGAACACGTCCTTGAGTTCGGACACCGGCACCCGGTGTTTGCGCAGCACGGCATCCGGCTTCAGGATCCTGACTCTGAAGCCCTTGCTCCCCACTGCTGACGCCACACCCCGCAGCAGCAGCGACATCCCGTCCCGCTTGATCGCCCGGCCGGTCACCACATCCGCGGATGCCTCATCGACCACGGCGGCGAGCCGGTCGGTCAAGGCGTCATCCTTCGCCGCGGTGAATCCGATACGAAGGAAGGGCTCTCCCGACCAGTCCGCCAGCCCCTCGGGCAACCGGGAGAAACGCTCGGCTCGTTGAAGGGTGCGCAGCGCTTCCTCCACTTGCTGCTTCATCTGCCGGACGATCTGTTTGCGATGCCGGTCGATCGAGTCCAAGTCGACGTCGAGCGAGCGCAATCTCTGGCGCAGCGCCTTCTCCCACTGCTCGGCCATGAGGGGCAGCTCCGCACGTTCCGTGCTCAGGATGATGCTGCGGCTAGGAAGGTTCAGAGCGGCGAAGCGGTTGTCGGCCGCGTGGCCCGCCAGCCGGTCGGCCTGCTTGCGCTCGTCTCGCTGGGCGGTATCCGCGGCCTTACTGGTCTCGTCGTATACGGACTTGAGACTGTCGTGCCGGTGTCGTGCCGTCGTGATGTCACCCTCGAACCCCTTGTCGTCAGGGTGGGGCTCGGAGCCCGATCCCGGTCCGAGAACGTCTGTCAGATCCCGAAAGATGTCCGCCTGGCGTTTGGCCTCGGTGGCTTCCCGGTCGGCACGTTCGCTGTGGAAGCGCAACTCCTGCCGAATGCGGTCGGTCATCTCACGGCTCCGCTCGGCCTCTGCGATGGACTTCAACCCCTCGCCGAGATGCCTGGGACGGGCGTACGGCGCCAGGTCGATGTCCTCCTCCGGCTCGACGAATGCATGCGCATCCGCCTTCCGGGCAGTGGTTACAGCGGTCAGTTCCGCGAGTCTGTCCTCCATGGCGACGACGGCACGCTCGGCCATCTCACGCGCCAGCGCCCGGGAGGCGTGGTCAGCAGCGTCCGGCCCGCCCAGTAGTTCCACGGCGCGTTGCCGCACCGGCTCGTCGATATCTTTGATCTCTTTCTCGGCCGCGTCGACCCGGTCACGAGCCAGCGTGGCCTTCGCCTGTAGGTCGTCGCCGACCTTGACTCGTTGGTACTCGTCGGAGGCGGAGACGTAGGCGCGGCGGAGGATCTCCAGCGGCTGTCCGGGGCCGGTGTCTTGATCCGGTACGGCATCGGTTGCGGGTAGCTGCGCCAGCTCGTCGATCAGGCGCTGCGCGGTCCCTTTCAGCGCGTCTGCGGCTCGTCGATGCTCAGCTGCCTGGGAACGGCACTGTTCGCTGCGTACCGCTGCATTCCTGGCCGTCTCCCGTTGCTCGGTGGCGGCCTCATGAGCGGTGCGCTCCGCCTCCAGCCAGCCGGGCATGCGGGCTTCCCGAGTGGCCAGCTCAGCGAGTGCGTCCGCGGCTCGTTCGAGCTTGCGGTGGATGTCTCGCTCGGGGGGAATGGCGTCCTTGACGGTCAGCCGTTCAGAGGCAAGCCGTTCGCGTACGGCATCCTGCGCTTCGACCAGTTCCCTCGCGGCTTCTAGTTCCGTGCTCTTCTGATTCACTTTGCCGAGTAGGGCGTCGAGTCGTCCCGCAGGGAACTCCCGGCGCCAGTCCGAAAGGCGGGCGGACAACGTGATGTAGAGATTCAACCGCTCTTGCAAGGAAGCGAGTTCGTGCCCATGAAGGCTGTGGCGATGGTTGAGCCGGGCCAGTTCGTCGGCCGCTGCCCGCTCGTCGTACAGCGCGGGATGCATGGGCACCACGTATTCTGCGTTGTCCCGTTCAGGCGGTGCTGAGAGCAGATGATTTTTGGTGCCGAGGGCAAGGTGTTCGGTGGGCCACAGCTGGCTCGCGGTCAGTACTTCGCACGCCGCGTCGAAGCGTTCGGCCTCGTTCACCACGATGCCGGTGACCAGACTCGGCGCCTGATGCACGATCTGTCGGCGGCGGTCCGCGCTGCTGATGGCGGCCACGTACTCCCAACCGGTCCAAGCCTTGATTCCGGCCTTCTCCAGCGCCTGGCACACCTGGACCGCTTCTACTGACGGCGGCAAAAGTTCGGTGGTTTCCAGTGCTGTCCTGGCACGTTCATCGCCGGCGATCTTCACCTGCAACGTCGCGACGGCGCTTTCCGCGTCCCGACGGGCCTCGGCCAGCCGGCTCAGCAGAGCGGTGGAGTCCGCCTCCAGGTCCACCGGATCGGTACCGATCAGCCCGACGAACCCGGGTTCGGCGGCCAGCGCGTCGGTACGAGCACGCGCCTCGCGGTAGTCGCGTTCGGCCAGGCTGTGAGATTCGCCGACGGTAGCCAGCGCCTGTTGGGCGCGGCGGCAGGCGCCTTGGGCCAGTTCGTGTTCCTCGTCCAACCGGGTCAACGCGGCTTCCAGCTCGCCGATCCTGGCTGCCGCCTCTTCGGCACCCCTCCTGGTGGTGTCGGCGGCTTCGTGAACCCGCATGCCGTCGGGGACGCGGCCTTCCCTGACCGCAGTCTCGATTTCCTTCCTGACGCCCTCGACGTTGCTCTTGTGGACTCCGGCATCGGCCGAGTGGACGGCGGCCTGGGTGATGGCGGCATTGTGTTCGGCCTGGGCCAGCCCCGCTTCGATGTCCTGTGCCGAGCCGGCCGTTTCGGCGTCGGTCGCCTCCTGCCTGGCTCGGTCACGCAGTTGGATCAGGGACTGCCGCAACGCCCCAGCCGCCGAGTCACGGGCTTCGAGTGCCGGACGAGCCGCTTCGTGCGTGGCCGCGATCACCTTGCTGAGCCGCAGCTCCTCTGTGACGGCGTCCTGATGCCGCAAAACTGTAGGGACGACTCCCCACGCCTTCTCGACTAGCTGCGCCCGCCGGAACTGACGCCGGTGATGCTCCTCCTCCGCCAATGCCTCGTCGAACCGCATATGGGCGACCAGTCGCCGCAGTTCGGTGATGACCTCGATGATGTGCTGGTACCGGTCCTCTTCCCGACGTAGGTCGTCTCTCAGTCGCTGGCTCTCTGTCTGATTGCGATCGGCGCGTTCGTTTTCGCGTAGGGACCGGATGCGGATCAGTCGCAGGATCTCGTCGAGCCGTTCGTGCGCCTCGTTCCTGCGCGCGATCGCTGCCAATCCGATGTGACGAGCCTGCACAAGGGGCCCCAGAGATTTCAGGGCGCCTTGGACAAATTCCTTCTCCAGTTCGAGATCGCCGCGCACCGAGAGTTTGTCGGCGTATGTATTGAGGACATCCGCAAGATCCTTCGGCGGCTCGGGAGGCAGCACCACACCGAGCAGGAAGTTGACGAACGCGCTGTCGCTGGCGAAGGAGAACACATCGGCGGCCTCTCCCTCGTCTGCGTTCATGGCCCGCTGGTACCGGAAGAGTTCGGGATCGAGGCCGAGGTCGGTCAGCCGGTCGGTCCACTGCCTGTGAACCCGCAGGCAGGCGTACTCCATCGCTGGATCCGCTTCCGCGGTGGCGAGCATCGCATCGCAGAACTCCGGCAGTGGGCGGTACCGGCCCTCGCTGACGAACGGCAGGTTCCGCAATCCGACGGTCTCCGTCGGCCGGAAGTGATACCAGCGCTCCACCAGCTGCTGCCGGTCGCGGGACGGCCGGCCGTTGCGCCAAGCGGACACCTTGCCGGTCACCAGGTGCCGGCCACTCTTCGCGTGGACCCACTCCAATACGACGTGGGACACGTCGTTTTCGAGAACGAAGCTGTCCAGTGCGTGCGTGCTGGTCGTGCCGACGACCTCCCGCCGTCCCGGCAGGATGACGGAGAAGATCAGCTTGATGAGAACGGATTTCCCACCGCCGTTCTCCAGATGCAGCACGCTGGCTGGAGACGGTCGCTGCACTCGCTCCTCTTCGCCGAACAACAGAGTGGGCTGCGCGGATACTGTGGCCCCCGCACCGCTGAAGTCCAGCAGTACGTCTTCATAGCGGGCGGCCTCCGGCCCCACCGCACGCAACAGTACGCGGGCGAGCTCATACACCCTGTTCCTCCTGCGTATCCCGCAGCGTTGGGACCACGACCCGCAGGGTGCCGGATGAATCCGTCAAGGGCACCACATTGAGCTTGAGCAGTTCGTTGAAGGCGTTGGTCGCTGCCAGTTCCCGTACCTGGAGTTGGTAGCGGGGGGTCGTACGGTAGTTACCTTCTCGCGGATCGCCGACAACGGTGAGGAACCCACTGTCGGTGAGGAAGTTGAGGGCTCGGCCAACCATCGCCTTGGTGGAATTCGGAGCCGCGCGCTCGTCCTTCGTTCGAGACGCCTCAGGACGGCGGGAGTACGCGTGCCATACCTTCTCCAGCTCGGGCGTCTCGGTGGGGGTGTCCGTCTCCTCTCCACCCTCGAAAGCGCTCTTCTGTAACTTGCGGCAGGTGTCCCGGACTGTGGCGTCGACGAGGTTGACGCTAATTCGGCCAATGTATCCGTCCTGTGCAAGGTCGTCGGGGCGTGGGAACGCCAGGGCGGCGATGGCGAGGTGGATGATCCCATGCAGGACCTTCTCGGTGTCGCCTCGCTCCCCCCGGTACTTCGCGCGCTTCGCGTAGTCATCCATCTTGGTCTCGAAGACGGAACCGTCGAGTGCGGCGAGCACCACGGCCTCGGTGTCCCTGTCGCTGCCCAGAGCCTTCAGCCCCAGCCCCCGGCCGATGCGGTCGGTCAGCGTCCGGAAAGCGTCGTCCCGACGATATCGCTGGGCCAAGTCAAGGTAGTCGCCGTCGCGTGAGGGGAGCACTCGTGGACGTAGGGCGAAGGCAACGAGCCGTGCGGCGGCCTCGGCGTCGTCAGAGGTGTATCCGTGGGTCATGCGAAAAGCTCCTGCTCTGGCGTCCGCGACGAGGAAAGGGGGCGGTCCGAGTTCCGTTGTCCGCCCGGTTCGTGGGCGTGGTCGATGGGCAGCGATGCCAGTAGAAGGTCGTCGCCGCCGAAATCCTCGTCGTCCAGTTCCTCACCGGTGGGTACGGCGACAAGTACGCGCTGTGCAAAGGCGCGTACGGCGTCACCAACCGGAGGACTGAATGCGTGGCCGGCCCTGTGCAGGACGAGCCGAGCGACTTCTGGGCCTGCGGATCGGCGCGCCCGCGCCAGCAGCAGGCTCAACAACTCGGGCCGGTCACGGATATCGAGGAGCCCGTCAGCTATCCGCTGGTGCTCCTCGGTGAAAACGAGCACGTCAGTCGGGGCGCCCAGTTCCAGATCGGGTACCTCCGCGCCGTACGCTTCCGGTTGCGGCCCAGACTCGAAGAGCCGCGAGACGATCGACGGCATCCACACGGCGTCCGGTGCAGCGGGGGCCACGGCCGCACGGAAGTAGTCCATGAGAGTGGGCAGTGCTTCGGCGACCGTCAAACCGAGTGCTGGAAGGAGCAGTTGGCCGAAGAGATCCAGAGCCGCGCGCTGTGGCGGTCCGGAGAACTCTTGGCGGTCCTGCTCGCTCCGGAAGAGGTCACCCGCGGTTTGAAGTCGCTGCTGCAACTGCATGTGGCGGCTGATGCAGTCCCGGACAATGAAGACCAGCTCCGCCGCACGTTGCTTGTGGCGCGGGTTATCTGCTTCGTCACGCTTTTCGGTGATGTGCGAGAGGATCTGGTTCTCCATCTCGTACCGGTTCTCGATGTGGGAGAGCGCGGCGTTCAGAAGATTGGGCACTTCGTGCTCCCAGTCCACCGTCCGCACATCGCGGCGCGTGGCGTCCAACTGCTGGCGCAGCGACTCCCCGTACTGCACCGTCCGGTGCCGGGCCTGCTCTGCGGCGACCTTGGCATCATCCAGGCGCCCTCGCTCGATCAGGTTCCGCAGCTTGTGTTCCGCAGCCACCTGAGCCGACTCCACGTCGGTGTCGAGCGCGCCGACGAGTACGTTGATGGCCTCGTCCGTGGTCCGCAAGCGGATCTTGCCCTCGGTCGCACGCTCGACGATCAGTTTGAAGTCGAACTCATGGCGCCCGTAGGCTCCGTCGTCGTCAATTCGGCCGTATGTCCAGCTGAAGCCGCGATCCACCGTTCCGACGTTGATCAGCTTGTGGAGAACCCACTCGGCCACCGCCAGATGTTCGTCCGCACTTCGCTGCGGCTGCTGGACCGCGGCGAACCCGGCGACCTGACTCACCACGCTCACCGGATCCGCTCCGGAATCGAAGTCCATGGCGATCGTCACCTGGTCGATGACGTGCAGTGCTATCTCAGCCATCTGGTAGCCGCGGACATCAGCCCACTCCACCTTGTGCTTGTAGACATCGAGCGCCTGCAACGGTGCTGTGCACGCGAGTGCTTTGACCCGGCGCACCAATCCGTCATCGGGCAGCGTCGCCGCATGCTGCTCGTCGTCACCGTAGAAGGTCACCGCACAGCCGCCACGCCGAGCGTCGGACAACATCCCGCCAGCGCAGTAACGGATAATGCCACCGGCTCCCCCTCAGCCATTGAGGCCGACGAGTACCTTCTTGCCCGTCAGCAGCACCCGAACCAGGAGAAGGAACCTACTACATGATCGCGACCCTCCGGGATGAAACGGATCATCTGGATTGATCCCTCAAGAGGTACGTGGACTCTGAGACAAGCAGTCGTAAGTCGTGTCGCAGACCCCCCCTTTTTTTGCGGAAGTGGGGTGGAGACAATCAGACTTTGATCACACCGATGCGGGGGCCGCGCGGCATGTGGAGGTTTTGAGGGGCTGACGTCAGGACAGTTACGGGGACGGGTGAGGCGAGTGCGGTGGCGGCCACGACGGTGTCGAGGGCGTATTTATAGCCATGCATGCGAGCGGCTTGCTCGCATGCATGGCGGGCGATGGCTTCGGTGGGCGGGACGATTTTGACGCGCGAGACGGCGTAGTCGAAGCGGGCCTGGTTGGTTACGGGCTCGCGGGCTTGGACGAGGGTAACGGAACTGGTGATGACGCGAATGTCCTCGGCCTTGGCCGCGGCGAGCCACTCGGTGAGTTCGGGTGTGCGTCGTACGAGCTTGAACCGGCCTTCGCAGTCCAGGACGAGGGTGCCGCTCACGCGGCGTCCGCCGAGTTGGCCGTGTCTTCGCGCAGGAGCGCTCGCTTGGCGTCGACCGCAGCCCGGTCGACCGGGCCGTGCTCGGCTTCGGCGTCCTCGATGAGTTCGCGCAGCCGGTCGCGCTCCAGTTGGCGCCGGATGAGGGCTTCGACGTAGGCGGACATGCCGCGCTTGCCAGTGCGTGCCTTGAGCGCCGCGATGGTGCCTCCGTGGAGGGAGACGGAGACTGGGCGGACGGGGGAGCAAGGTCGGGGATAGTGGCCATGGAGTCACTTAAAAACTCTTGTTACTGCGCGGGGCGATCTTGCGGCGTCCGGCTTGCGCGGTCCGTCTCGGGCTGGTAGCGCCTAGTAGTGCCTGGTCAGGTTCACTCGCCGGTGGCGTGTCCGTTTGATTGCTTGCTCCGTTGACCTGTTGTGATGGGTGGGGAGCTGGCTGCGGT
>NZ_JBSGVS010000014.1:0-142528 GCF_053608565.1 Streptomyces sp. NPDC055025 | reverse complement strand
GAACTGCAGTTGCTCCTCGCGGTCTGGACCGGCGCCTGCCCCACCTGCCACCGCAACACGCCAGAACCGATACCAACCTGACCAAGCCCTACTAGTGTGATGCGCCGGAAATAGCGGCTCTAAGTTGCTGTCAGGTATCGGGGGTTGGCGGGTTGATTTTGGTGAGGTAGTCGGCGAGCGAGTTGAGGATCTCGTCCGCGGTCTTGGTCCACGTGAAGGGCCGGGGGTTTTCGTTCCAGGTGTCGATCCAGGCTCTGATGTCTTGTTCGAGGGCGTTCACAGAGGTGTGGACGCCGCGGCGGATGAGCTTGTCGGTCAGCAGGCCGAACCACCGCTCGACCTGGTTCATCCAGGAGGAGCCGGTCGGGGTGAAGTGGATGTGGAAGCGGGGGTGTTTGCCGAGCCAGGTCTTGATCTCGGGGGTGTTGTGGGTGGCGTAGTTGTCGCAGACCAGGTGGACGTCGAGTCCGGCAGGGACCGCCTTGTCGATCCGGGTGAGGAACTTCTTGAACTCGATGGCCCTGTGGCGTCGGTGGAGCTCCGATATGACAGTGCCGTCGGCGATGTTGAAGGCGGCGAACAGACTGGTGATGCCGTGCCGGTAGTAGTCGTGGGTGCGGCGTTCGGGCATGCCCGGCATCATCGGCAGGACGGGCTGGGAGCGGTCGAGTGCCTGGATTTGAGCCTTCTCGTCCACGCACAGGACCACTGCCTTCTCGGGCGGGTGGTGGTAGAGACCGACAACGTCGACGACCTTGGCGACGAACTGCGGGTCGGTGGAGAGCTTGAACGTGTCCTGGAGGTGGGGCTTGAGGTCGAACTTCTTCCAGATCCGGCCGATGGTGGATTTCGACAGCCCGGAGTGCTTCGCCATCAAGGCCCGTGACCAGTGGGTGTCTTTGCCCGGGGTGGACTCCAAGGTCGCGGTGAGCACGTCTTCGACCTGGTCGAGCAGGATCGAGGGCGGCCGGCCGGGACGCGGTTCATCGGTCAGTCCGTCCAGCCGCAAGCTGATGAACCTCGACCGCCAGCGGTTCACCGTTCCGTGCGAGACACCGAGTTCGGTGGCGATCTCCTTGTTCGTCCCGCCGTCCGCACACCGCAGCACGATTTTGGCTCGCAACGCGAGGAACTGAGCGGTCTTCGCCCGCCTCGCCCAGCGCGTCAACTCCGCACGCTCAGCCTCGGACAGTGCCAGCTCCGGCTTGCGCCGACCCGACCGCGGCCCGTCCACCAGGCCCGCCATCCGCCGGGCCACGAACCGCGAGCGCCACTTGCGCACGGTTTCCGTACTCACCTCGAAGCCCGCTGCCACAGCAGTATTTGACGTGCCGTCCGCACAGGCCAGAATGATCCGTGCCCGCTCTGCCACGCAAGCCGGGACCGCGCCGTCCGCCCAGCGTGACAACTCCGCACGCTCCTCGACGGACAGCACGACTTCGACAGCACGAGGACCCCGAGACGCCATGAAAACAACCTACAGACTTAGAGCCGCAATTTCCGGCGCATCACAATAGGTTCTGTTTGGGGTTCGGATCTTTGCGAGGCTTGGTGGGGTGCTGGGTGTCGCTGGTAGAACTCGGTCGTGGCGCGTTTTGATGTGGCGGATGCCGATTGGGCTTTGATCGAGCCGTATCTGCCGGTGGCGGCGACCGGGCCGTTGCCGCGGCGGGTGCGGGACCAGTTCAACGGGGTGCTGTGGCGGTTCCGCACCGGCAGTGGGTGGCGTGACGTGCCGGAACGGTACGGGCCCTGGTCCACCGTCTGCTCCCGGTTCAACGGCTGGGCCAGGGCGGGTGTGTTCCAGGGCCTGATGGACGCGTTGATCGCCGAAGCGGCGGCCCGTGGACAGGCCGGCCTGGAGCTGGTGAGCGTGGACTCCACGATTGTGCGGGCGCATCAGGAGTCGGCGGGGCTCGCGGTGGCGGGAGAGACCCTGGACGCGCTGGAGCAGGCACTGACCGAGGAAAAGGGGGCTCCGCTTCCCCGGCAGCCGCCGGTGCTGCGGGTGATCAGGTCACGGCCGCTGCGGGCCCGAGCAGTTCAGGTGAGGCCCCGCAAGAGGATCGTGCCGCTACGCGCCGGCGCCGCAGGGCCAGGGCGGCTGCCGCCGGGCTCGGACGGTCCCGGGGCGGACCGAGCAGCAAGGTCCATGCCGCGGTCGACGCTGCCGGGATGCCGCCGGCGTTCGTCCTCACCCCCGGACAGGCAGCGGACTGCACGCAGTTCCGGACCGTGCCGGGCAAGATCCGCGTCCCCGGGCCTGCCGGCCGCCCGCGAACCCGGCCAGGCGCGGTTGCCGCGGACAGGGCCTACTCCTCCAGAGCCAACCGGACCTACTTACGCCGGCGCGGCATCCGCGCAGTCATCCCCGACAAAATCGATCAAAGGGCCAACCGGAAGAAGAAGGGCTCCGCCGGAGGCCGACCCACCACCTATGACACCGAACGCTACAAACAGCGCAACACCATCGAACGCTGCTTCCAGAAGACCAAGACCTGGCGCGGTCTGGCCACACGCTACGACGAAGCTCCCGACAGCTACGAAGCCGGACTCCACCTCCGCGGATCAATCATGTGGCTGAAGCTCCTCACCACAACCACATGATCCGAACCCCAAACAGGTCCTAGCAGGGCCCTGTCCGGCCGGTCTCCGTGGGCCCGGAACGCCTGGCACGGCACCTCGCCGCGTTGTCGGAGTCGCCCGAGTACGTCCAGTACACGGGCGATCCTCCGCCTTGCGATGCATCGCGCCAGATGCCCCGGGCTGATCCACGAAGATCGACCGGACAGGACCTAGCCGGAGCGGCGCTGTGCGACCACCGTTCGAAGCGACGTCGTGGGCCGTCCGATCAGACGCTCGACGTCGTCGGTGGGGCTGAACTCACCGGCTTCCATCGCCTGGAACCAGGCGGCGATGAACGGCGCCCATTGACCCGGCGTGCCCGCCTTCAGGAGGAGATCGATGTAGTCCTCGGCCGAGATCTGCTCGTGGGTCACGGGCGTGCCGGTGATCTCCCCGACGATCCGGGTGTAGTCGTCGAGGGTGAAGGACTCGGAGCCCGTGAGGGTGTAGCCGCGTCCCTCGTGGCCGTCGGAGGCGAGGACGGCGGCGGTCGCTTCGGCCATGTCGCCGCGGGTGGCGAGCGCGATCGGGGTGCGGCCGACGGGTACCCGGACGACGCGGTCCGCTGCGATCTCCCCGATCAGCATGTCGAACGCGTCCAGGTACTGCGAGTTGCGCAGTACGGTGACGTCGAGCCCGGAGGCCGACAGTTCGTTCTCGGTGTACGCGTCCCACTCGGTGACCTGCGGAAGTACGAAGGTCGACCCGGCACGGCGCTGGACGGCCGTGTAGTGGATGTGGCGCACCCCGGCTTCCCTGGCGGCGCGGATCACATTCCGGTGTGCGGTCTTGGCGTCGGTGAACGACCTCGCCGAGACGAGGAGAAGCTTCTCCACCCCCTGAAAGGCCGCGACGAGAGTGTCCGGGGCCTCGTAGTCGCCCTGCCGTACGGACACTCCGCGCTCGGCAAGATGGGAGAGTGCCTCGGGCTTCCGGGCGAGTGCCGCGAGCCGTGCGGCGGGAACCCGCTTCAGCAGGAAGTCCAGGACGTCGCCTCCGAGGCCGCCGGTGGCGCCGGTGACCATGATGAGCCCGCTCATGCGTCTGCTCCAGTTGTCGCGGCCCGCTGTCCGGGCACGAAGGGGATGGTGTCGGGGGCGTCGCGCCGCGCGGCGAGGACCGCGCGGGCGGCGTCGCCGACGGGGATGCGCAGCGGCAGCTCCGGGGCCTCGGCGGCGTCCGCGATCTCGACGGCGGCCTCCTCCGGGGTGATCGTCCCGGCCATGGCGGCGTTGCCGGGGTCGGGTGCGGCGAGCGCCCGGTACGGGTCGTCGGGGAGCGTGTAGCTGGGTACGTTGTCCAGCGCCCCCGAGCTGACGGTGCCCGGCTCCAGCAGGGCGGCTTCGAGCCCGAGCGGGGCCACCTCGATGGCGAGGGCCTCGACCAGCCCCTCCAGGGCCCACTTGGTCGTCTGGTAGGCGGCGCCCGGGGGCACGACCATGCGGCCGACGACGCTGGACATGAACAGCAGGCGGCCGCTCCCACGGGCCCGCATGCCGGGGAGGACGGCCTGGGCGACCCGGAGCGAACCCAGCGTGTTGAGGTCGAACAGCTCGGCCAGCCTGTCCGCGGGCGTGGCCTCGACCGCGGCGAAGAAGATCGCCCCCGCGTTGGAGATCAGGATGTCGACGTCACCGGCGTTCCGTACGGCCTCGGCGACACTCTCGGCGTCGGTGACGTCGAGCGGCAACCGCTGGTCGACGTCGAGACCGGCGAGCGTACGGGGATCACGGGCGGTGGCCACCACCCGATGCCCACGCCGCGCGAACTCCGCGGCCGTCGCACGGCCGATACCCTTGGAGGCGCCGGTGATAAATATTGATGACATGTTTTCTCCTGCCGTTTCATATCGATTCATACCGATTTGCCCGGTGGTGGAAACGGGGGCGCTTCCGGTCCTCGGGCGTGCGGACCGGTGGCGTGCGGACCGGTGGCGTTCAGACGGTGGTGCGGGCGGCACGGGGTTTCACGCCGGCCTCGATCCCGGGCCGCGAGCCCTGACCACGCGTCAGAACGGGAAGGCAGGCCAGGACCGAGAGAAGGGCCAAGGCCCCGGCCCACCACCAGCCGCGGGTGAACCGGTCGAGGTCGCCGGCGGTGATGGTCGACGACCCCACGACAATCACGAGGATCGCGACGCCGACGACGTTGCCGAGCCGCCGGCCCATCCGCACGACCGCGCTCCCCGTCGAGGCCTGCGCGGGCGCAAGCCCGGCACCGGCGGCGGGGATGATGGTGGGGACGGCGAGGCCGACACCGACACCGACGCCCGCGACGAGCCAGCCGGGCAGGACCCGCGTGGCGTACTGCGGGTGGACGGTCAGGGACGTACCGATCAACACGCCGCCGCCCATGAGCAGGGCACCGAGAATCGCCGTGACCGAGACCATGACGGGCCCGGCCGCGACGGCCGGCCCCGTACAAACCGCCGACCATCTCCAGCCTTCCTGGAGTCACAGCACCAGGCCGAGGAGCTGGATGCCGAAGCAGATGCCGAGTGCCGGGTTGGCGAGATTACCCCAGGTGAAGGTCCGGTTGCGGAAGAGGCCGAGGTCGATGACGGGCGCCCCCGCGCGGGCGGAGCGTATGAGGAAGAGGGGTACGCAGACGACAGCCACGGCAAAAGCGGTGACGGTACGGCCGCTCCCCCACCCCCACGCCGGCCCCTCGACCCGGCGAGAGTGAGAGCGCCTACGCCGGTCACGACCAGCGCTCCGCCGAGCAGGCCGGGGGTGCCGGTCTCCTCGCCGCGCCGGAAGTTGGGCGCGACCAGGCCCGCGACGGCGAACGCCGCGATGCCGATCGGAACGTTCGTGACGAAGATCCACCGCCAGGAGAACTCCACCAGCAGCCCGCCGAGCGCCGGCCCCGCCGCCGCGCCGAGCGACCCGCTGATCGCCCAGAGCTGGATCGAGCGCGCACGCCGCGCCTCGGGGATGGCCGTGAGCACCAGTCCCAGGCTCGTCGGCACGAAGGCTGCGGCGCCGACCGCCTGGACGCAACGCGACCCGACGAGCGGCCAGAGGTCCCCGGCCAGGGCGCAGCCCAGGCTGCCGAGAGCGAAGAGCGCCAGGCCGAGCAGGAACGTCGTCTTGACCCCGTACCGGTCACCGAGTCGTCCGGCCGGGACGAGCAGCGCGGCGAACACGATGGCGTAGGCGTTGAGGATCCAGCTCACATCGGCCAGGGAGCCCCCGCCGAGCGCCTCCCCGATCGGGGAGAGCCCGACGTTGACGATGAACACACCGAAACCGCTCATGAAGATGGCCACGCAAAGCACACCGAGAAGAACGGCCGGATGGCGCCCGGTGCCGGCTTTCGTCACGCGCCCTCCTTTAAGGGTTTGATTTCCACACTCACTGTGCAGAGAACCCTAACAGCTGAGTTTGAAATCCGCACCTACTGGCTGTCGCGTACGGAAGGAAGGGCGGACCCCGCTGCGCCTTTGGCGCGTATCTCGGTCACACCCCTTGAGGCTCGTGGGTTCAGGGGAACTGAAGGTTTCTCGGCGGGAACCCGAGGGGCGGGCGTCCTGGTTCCCGGGTGCGGCCTCTCGGGTTCGTTGTGAACCCGTGTGTGTGGCCTCGCTGATGCAGGGGTGTGCGTGTCGTCCTGACTCGGTTCACTCTTCGTCGCGGTGGGTGAGGTGGCCGTTGGTGAGCCGCCAGTAGTGCTGGTGCGGTGTCAGTTGCCAGGTCTCGTCGGCAGCGATCGCCTGCGTGATCCATTCGTGGAGTTGCGGGAGGGCATACGCTCGTAGGACAGCGCGGGCGGCAGCACGTTCAGTGGCATCGACCGGGTGGACGTCTATACGGAAGCCGACCGCGTCCGGGTGGATGCCGCGGCCGTAGTTGCGGGGGTTCGGAGCAACCCACGCTGCTCCCAGGACGATGGTCCCGCTGTCATGCCCGGTAAGGAACCGCAGGTCCGTGACGTGGGTCATGTGAGGACCGAGACACTCGTCGATGTCGGTGGTGGTCAGTGGCCAGGCGCGGTGCCGGGGCAGTCTTCGATTTCGTGCGGACATGGCAGGCAGAATGGCAGAAGGCCACGGTCAGTTCTCACAGGTTTGTTCGGCGGGCTGCTCCAGCAGTGCCCGTGCGGAGTTCGCGTAGCGGATCGCGGTCTTCTCGTCCAGGCCGAAGACCTCGGCGAGGTGGAGCGGATCGGGGCCATGGACGAGGGCTTCTTGGAGCCGTCGGTCGACGCGGAGCTGTTCCAGGGTGGCGGCCTGGCCGCGAAGCGGCGCGGTGCGGTGCGGGAGACCTGGCTGATGGCGCCGGTTCCCAGGGCGGTGATCTTGTTGATCAGCAGCTGCGGGTTGGCGGTGTCGGGCCAACGGCGGCGCCGGAAGTCCAGCCACTCGCGGGCGACTTGCAGCGTCAGCTCGTCCAGGGGGCGGACTCGGCCGTCGACTGTCGGATTCCGGTTGCCGATGTCGAGGTCGTCGAGTCGAAGGCGGCGGATCGCGCCGGACCGGGCCGGACCGGGCCGCGTGGACCGCGGCGAGGGCAAGGACCAGGCTGTCCGCCGGTCTGGTGACCGCGGCAACGGAGTTCTCGATGTGCTCGGGCTCCAGGGGCTGGAAGATGCCGTGCTCGCGCCGGCCGACGCGGATACGGCTGGTCGGGTTCTTGAAAATGGTGCCGTTGCTTCTTCGCCCGGCCGAACAGCGACCGCAGCACGGTGAGCGCGTGCCGGCGCCGCCGACCGTGGAGAGTGCCGAGGTGGGCCGGGACATCGTCACGGGTCACTTCGCGCAGGTGGCCGCAGGGGGGAGGACCCTTCCACCAGGAGAGGGCGGATGTGCGTCAAACCCGGTGCAACAGAACGCGCGGGTCATGGGCCGCCAGACACCGCCGATCATCGCGCGATGATCAGTCGTCCCCGAAGGCGTGGTTCTCGCCCCAGATCTCCAGCTCACGCAGCACCGGCGCGATGGCCTCTCCGGCCGCGGTGAGGACGTACTCGTCGCGCGGCGGGTGCTCGCTGTAACGGCGGCGGCTGATGACCCCGGCCTCTTCCAGCTCGCGCAGCCGGGTGGTGAGCCTGTCCCGGGGTGCACCCGTGTTGGCCTGGATGTCGTTGAAGCGGTTGACCCCGCGAGACAGGTCACGGAGCACCAGCAGCGACCACCGGTCGCCGACGATGTCCAGCGCGGCGGCTATCGGACAGCCATGCCCGCCGCCGATCTCTATGGATTTGCTTTTCAGACTCACGCGACCCAGCGTACCCGATGAGTGAGTTTGAATGTCGTACTCATGGGCGGGCGAGACTGCTGTGGCTGACAAAACTGAAGCTGAGGCGCTGGTACGGCGCTTCTACGAGCCGCTGCACGCCGGCCCCGGCCCCGACGGGTGGAAGGGGACCACGGGCTACTTGCGCGGCGTCCTGGCCGACCTGGCCTTCACGATCGAGGTACATCGTCGTGGACGGCGACCGCGTGGCGGTACACCGAAGCCGAGCGGTCCCACAAGCAGGTCCGCGCCCGCGTCGAGCACGTCTTCGCCGGGACGAAGGCCTGGAAGATCCTTCGTGACTGCCGCCTGAAAGGCGACGGCGTTCACACCGCCGTGCTCGGCATCGCCCGGCTGCACAACCTCGCCCTCACAGGGTTACTCCCGACCCATACGGGACCGGAGAGGCCCAAGTGAGGCGGCCCCCACCTCCCCACCACCCCAGCTCGGAGAACGCTCAGTCGATACAGAACTCGTTGCCCTCGATGTCCAGCATCGGGATGCACGCGTCATTGCCGTCATACAGCGTTTGCACGTGTACCGCACCGAGAGGAACCAGCCGCGCGCATTCGGCCTCAAGCGCGGCGAGACGCTCCTCACCCACGAGACCGGTGCCGACCCGCACATCGAGGTGCACCCGGTTCTTGACGGCCTTCCCCTCGGGAACGCGCTGGAAGTACAGTCGCGGGCCCACACCTGAGGGATCTGTACAGGCGAACCATGAATCCCGCCGCTCGGGTGGCTGCGCACGCTTGAAATCGTCCCAGGTGGCAAACCCCTCCGGCGGAGGCGGTACGACGTACCCCAACACTTCGCACCAGAAACGAGCGAGACGCTCAGGTTCCGCGCAGTCAAAGGTGACTTGGAACTGCTTGATCGCTGACATCGGCGCACCGTAGCAGGCGGACACTGCCGCACGTCTCCCAGGAGCCTCGCCTCATTCCCGTGCGGTGCGAGGCGGTAGGTCCCGAGCGGCGAGCAGGACGTTCTCGGTCGCCCCGAAGCCGCTGGCACCGATGATCCCGGCTTGGCCCGTGCCGTGATAGCGGGCCCAGCAGCCCGCGGGCGCCTCCCCGAAGAGCACCGGGCTCAGCACCGGGGCGATGTCCACGTACTGCGACTGAGGACCGGCCTCGCGCGACATCTCCATCTGGTAGCGCCCCGGCTCCACATACTCCTGGACGATGGAGTCGCCGTCGGCGAGGGCGGCGGCCACCGCCGTGCCCCACTCCTGGTCGGTGGCGTACGGGCCCAGGGTCACCTGAAGGCCCATCATTCCGATCGCCTTCTTCAGCACGAAGTCGTGCCGGTGCTCGAGGAGCAGCGCGGCGAGGTCGTGGTGCCCGCGGTTCCATTCGACCTTCCGGGGGTGGACGAGCCGGGTCCACGGGAGGTAGCGGGCGACCAGGTCCCGGTCCTCGTCGGTCATCCAGGGCTGCCCCTCGGAGATCCAGGCAAGTGTCTTCTTGTTCGCGATCAGATAGCTGCTCTGCGGGGGGAACAGCAGCGCGCCCTGTGCGACGGCGCGGTGCACGGGCTCCAGGCCGATCCCCAGGTCCCGCCAGTCCTCCACCGCGAAGTAGCGGTGCAGGAGGCGATACCGGAGCTCGTCTCCGCTCCCGGCCGTGAGGTCGGCGGGCTCCAGGAACTCCGAGGCGAGTCCGTGCCGACGGTAGTAGTCGGCTTCGAGTTCGTAGTAGCGGGCACTCTCGGCGTCGGGCCGGTCCAGGCGGCTGCCGAGCAGAGCGACGGCAGGCGGCAGGCCCAGTTCGGCGCACACTTCGCGGTAGAGGGCGGCGCGGGCCGCGAACGGCTCGTGCCCCTCGAAGGGGGCGGCGTCGGGGCCGCCGTATATCCGGGTCCAGGCCTCGGTGAACAGATGGATCTCCGCGGGGCCGCCGAAGGTGCCGCTGACGTTGAACTCGATGAACTTCGGGCCATCGGCCCCGATCACCACGTCGGGACGGGCCATCGCGGCGGCGTAGCGGATCTCGAAGTCCTCGTCGGCCACGAAAAAGGGATACGGCTCCTGGTCGGCGTCAAGGGCTTTGAGACGTCCCGCGCGGTGGGATGCGGCTTCGCGCACCGCGCGCTCGAGCAGGCTCAGCAAGGCGCGGGCCGCGCTGAAGAGCTCGTCGTAGGCCTCGCGGGCGGCAACCAGCGGTTGGAGGGCGAGCACCTCCGACTGGAGACGGGTGCCGCAGTCTCGGAGCTCGTGTCGCAGGATCCGCTTGACCTTCGATGCGCTCACCGACCGGCCGGCCGGCGGGGTGCCGACTCCGAACCACGGGTGTGTTCCTGACACAGTGCTCTCCTTGGACGGACGGCAGGGGTGGCTGGTGCTGTGGCCGGGGAGGTTCGCCGGGGGCTCGCGGCGTCCGGTGGAGGGGGTATCTCCCATGCCGTTCAGGCCACGGGGGAGGATCGCGAGGCGGAGGATCGCGCTCGTACCGGACGTACTCGCGCGACTCCGACAACGCGGCGAGGCGCGGTGCCAGGGCACGCGAGCCCAGCAAGATCCAAACGAGAGGTCCTAGCTCGTCGGCCGGCCGTCTTGAAGTCCGGGCAGCACGTCGGACGCGATACGCTCCAGAACGGCGAGGTCGCCCGCGTAGGGCGGTTCGGTGCGGGGGAACGGCACCACCAGGTCCGTGAAACCGGCCTCCTGGTAGCGGCCGGCCGCCTCGATGAAGGAGGCGACGGAGGCCAGCGGCGGATTCGACCGGTTGCTGTCGAGGACGAGCCTGCGCAGCGAGGCGGCCGGCCGCCCGAGATCCGCGCAGATTTCTTCGAGTCTGCGGACCTGGCGGGCCGCCAGTTCGGGGCTGACCGAAGGGGCGACGAGGCCGGGCTGCGGCGAAAACCCGTTCGAGACCCAGATGTCGGCGTGCCTGGCCGCGAGCCGCATCCCGGCGGGGCCGCCGGCCGCCACGGCGAGCGGGAGGGCTCGCCCCGGACCGTTGTCGGGGTCGGTGCGGGCGGCTTTCGCCTGGAAGTGGCGTCCGGCGAAGTCCACGACGGGCTCCCGCAGGAGGCGGTCGGCGAGCTCGGTGAACTCACCGAAGCGTTCGGCCCGCTCGGCCGGTTCGGGCTCCGGCCGGCCCAGCACCGAGGCGTCGGGCCCGCCGGCCCCGGCGCCGATGCCGAGGGTGAACCGGCCCCCGGACAGGTCGTTCAGGGTCAGGGCCTCCTTCACCAGCGGCAGCGGATGGCGGAAGTTGGGCGAGGTGACCAAGGTGCCGAGGCCTATCCGGCGGGTGATGACGGCGGCCGCGGCCAGGGTGGGCACGGCGGCGAACCACCGCTGGTCGAGCAGATCGCGCCATGCGAGATGGTCGTACGTCCAGGCGTGCGCGAATCCCATCTCGTCGGCCAGTCGCCACGCCTTGCCGCCCTCGGGCCAGCGGGTGGCGGGCAGAATCACCACACCGACGCGCAGGGTCACCGCAGGCCACCGTCCTTCGGCAGACCGGCCAGGAAGTCGTCGAGGTCCACGTGCCGGGCGGCGCTGATGCCGAGGCCCTCCCAGCGCAGGTCGGTGCGTGGCGGTCGCCGCGCGTCGTGGAAGTACACCGCCTCGAACCGGCCGGGCCGCCCCAGCGCGAGCACCGGATTGGCGGTCAGCAGTTCGCGTACGGCCGGGCTGTCCCGGCGGACGCCCAGCCACAGGCGCTTGTTCGCGAAATGGTTGGGGGGCAGTTCGACCCGGGGGTGGAGCTTGCGCTTGAACTGCAGGATTCCCTTGCTGAGAAAGGGCTCCGAACCGGACAGGTCCATGCGCTCGATGCCCTGGCCGGTGGCCCACTGCGCGATCAGCAGGTACGTCGCCATGAAGACGCCCGAGCGGTAGTGCTCGGCGGCGCCGTCGAGGACACCGGCCAGCCTCAGGGTCAGAGTGCGGCCGGTGGGATCCAGTCGGCAGAGCATCCCGGCCCGGCGCTCGCCGTGTTCGGTCACGAAGAAGAGCGCCCCCTGCGCCAGGATCGTGTCATGGGCGGCCCTCGGCCCGACCGACCGGGCGGCGTCCCCGTGCCGGCGTGCCACGGTCGGCAGGTGCATGCGGTGGTAGAAGTACCCGAAGTCGGCGCTGGAACGGGTCACTTCGAGTGTCCATCCGCGCCGTACCCGTTCGCGCGCGAAGCGTTGGCGCTCCTTGCGGGAGACCACCACCGGCCGTGGTTGCCCCGCCGCGGCGAGCGGCAGCACCAGGTGGACCCGGAACGGCGCGATGATCGCGCCGGCTGAGGGAAGGACGGAGGCCCGGCACTTCGAGCAGCCCACGGCGAGGACGTCGGCCTCGGGGGCCCGGCGGCCGGCGGGCTCCGCGGTGAGGCTGCCGGTGGCGAGCCCCGCGGCCCGTGCCCGTTCCTGGAGGAACGGCAGTACGTGGCGGTGTCCGGCCCGGTAGCCGCCGTAGGCGATCCGGAGCGGGCCGGCGTGGAACACCTGCCAGGCGGGCCTGGTGGCGGTGACGGTGTCCGCCAGGTGGCGGGCCGTCGACAGAGCGCGGTTGTCGCTGCCGTCCCAGGCGAACCGGGCGCGCTCCCAGGCGGCGGTCACCGTGGTCACCGGGCGGCCCGCAGCATGGCGTCCTCGGTCGCGGCCGAGGAGGAGACCTCTGTCTGGGCGCCCGCGCGCAGCGGTGGGAGGGTCTCGTCGGTGTAGAAGCCCGAACCGTGCACGAGCAGGTCGGTCCCGGGGGCCACCAGGCTCCGCTCCACCGCCACCATCGCTCCCGCGAGGGCCTTCACAAGGGACCACTCGCGGATGTCGGCCGGGTTCTCGGGGAGCCGGTGGCCGAGCGGTGCGAGCAGGCCGGCGATCTCCTCGTAGCGCTGGAGACACTCGCGGCGCGAGACCACCACGCCGGTGCCGCCGTGCCGTCCGATCAGTGTGTTGATCTTGGCGGAGGTCGGCGGGGCGCTGGTGTAGAAGGTGGCGTCCAGCCGTTCGTCCAGGGTGTCGGTGACGGCGGGAAAGTGTGGATCGTCGTCCTGTCGCCAGGGACCGGTCCGGTCCGGGCGCCGGTAGCGGGGCAGCAGGGCGCGGTCCGTCCCGCCCTTGAGGAGGCTCAGCACCATGTCGGGGGTGGCCAGTTGCTGGACCAGCAGGAAGCCCGGGTGGCGGTGCGGGGCGGTCAGTCCCCATCCGGTGTCGCGGTCCAGGAGGCCGACGCCGAGGTGGTAGCCGAGCAGCCCGTAGGCGCTGGAGACCGCGTGGGTGTGCAGCCGGGGCAGGCTCCCGGGACCGATGGGGTCCAGTTCCGCCTCCGCGTAGGCCCGCAGGGTGTCGGCGATCCGGTAGTTCTCCAGGTCGAGGGTGAACCACGGGGTGAAGCGGGTCGGTTCGGAGCGCAGCCGCTCGTGGACGGACCTGGCGAGGGCCTTCACGTCGTCCGGCCGGCTCACGTCGGCGACGAGCAACGGGTTCGCCGCCCGCAGGGCCGGGTCCGCCGACAGTGGGCCGTCCCTCAGTTTGGGGCGGGAGTGGGCGGGGACGACGGTGAGCACCCGCAGCTCGTCGGGGGTGGCCAGTCCCGCGGCGTAGGCCCGCGCCACGGCGTCGCGCAGCGCCGTGCCCTTGTTTCCCGAGGTGGGGGTGGTGAGCAGCAGCCGTTCGCCGGTCTCCCTGATGTGCTGGACCGCGCGGGCCACGATGTGCAGGGACGCGAAGGTCTTCGCGGTGCGGGTGCCCGGATTCCGCATGAGGTCGAGGAGCGAGATCCGGTGTCCGCGCCAGTTCCCAACCCGCTGGACGGCGACGTCCGAGACCTCGTGGAAGCGGGCCAGGTGTTCGTCCGTCACCGGGAGCCGGAAGCCGACCGGGCCCGTGTTCGACAGCCCGAGCAGTTCCGCGGTGGCGCGGAGCATCGGCTGGTAGCGGGTCATGGCGGCGGCCACGACGGTCTCGGTGCTGACGGCGGTCATGACAGTCTCCGCTTTCCCTCTGTCGTACTCTTCACGGCGTGCCACGCCTCGTCCACGCGCGTCCGCGGATCCGCGAGGCGGCTCACGAACGCCTGCTGGCGGGCGGCGAGGCGGCCGATCGTGGCCTGGGCGAACGCGGCACGGTTGTACTCGATGTATCCGTTGGAGCCCGCGGCGTCGTTCAGGTAGAGCGACGGCAGGTAGTAGCGCGAGTAGGCCTCCTGGTGCCGGGGGTCGAGTACGGCCCGGGGCGCCGAGCCGCCGGGAGCGGGGAACAGCTTCACGGTGGTCTCGCCGAAGGAGGCGGCGGCCGCCGTGCCGGTCGCCGCTTCGAAGACCCGGCCCCGTACCCAGGCGTCGTACAGGTGGATTCCCGGCCAGGGTCTGCTCTGTTCGAAGTCCGGTTTCAGGGCGGCGGCGAGCTCGGTGTACGGCAGGATGTTGCGCTGCGCCTCCACGACCGCGCTACGGACCTGGCGGACCAGCTCACCGACCGTGTCCTTGGGCCGTACCAGGACGGGGATGAAGATGTTGTCCAGGAAGTAGCCGAGCTGGTCGTCGTCGGCCTTGAGGTCCAGGCGGGCGACACTGGACCCGATGACCACGCGCTCCGCTCCCCCGGTGCGGGCGAGCACCGCGGCGTACGCGGCGAGGTTGAGCATGAACGGTGTCGCCGAGTTGCGGACGGATACCTCGCACAGCTGCCGCGGGGTGAGCGGGCTGCGGAAGTTCTCCTCCTCGAACGAGATCAGCGCGGGCGGGGTGGCCGAGTGGTCCGTCGGGAACGGCAGCCGTCCGGGCAGGGGCAGCAGCCGGTCGCGCCAGTACTCGACGCGCGCCCCGGCGTCGGCGGCGGGCCTGCGGGATTCCTCGGCGAAGTGCCGGTACTGCTGTTTCAGAGGGGCCAGGTCCTCGCCCTCGTACAGCCGGCCCAGCTGGCGCAGGAAACCGACCAGGGAGACGCCGTCGATGATCAGGTGGCTGAAGGACAGCGAGAGGACGTGCAGCGACGGCGCGACCCGCACCAGCAGGCAGCTCCACAGGGGGCCCGCGACCAGGTCGAACTCGCCGCCCTGGTCACCGGCGACCAAGGCGCGGGCGGCGGCGAGCCGCCGATCGCCCGGCACCGTCTCGGCCAGGTCGACGTAGGCGAACGGCGGTTCGAGGTCCTCGGCCACCTTCTGCAGCGGCGCGGGACCGAGATCGGTCAGTGTGGTGCGCAGCGGCTCGTGTCGTCCGATCATGAGCTCAAGGGCCCGCCGGAGCCGGCCGGGATCGAGACCGCCGGCGAGTTCGACGGCGATGGAGGGATTGCCCCGGGAGGCGATGCTCCGGCCGAACGAGCGGAAGCGGATTCCCTCCCAGAGGAACTCCTGCTGGACGGAGAGCGGGAACTCTCCTGTCGTGGCGGCGGAGCCGGGGTCACTCATCCCAGACCACCGGCAGCTCGTGCACTCCGTAGATGTTGACCTTGTGCCGGAAGGGGATGCTGTCGAGGTCGACGGCGAGCCGCAGTGCGGGAAACCGGCGCAGCGTCCTGGTGATGACGATCTGGAGTTCCAGTCGGGCGAGGGCGGCGCCCAGGCAGAGGTGGGGGCCCCAGCCGAGGGCCAGGTTGACCCGCTCCTTGCGGTGGATGTCGAAGGTGTCCGGGTCGTGGAACTCGCGCTCGTCCCGGTTGGCCGAGGAGAGCAGGACCATCACACCCTCGCCGGCTCGGATCAGGGTGCCGCCCACCTCCACGTCCTGGGTGGCCACCCGGGCCAGTGAGGGGGTGATGGTCAGGTGCCGCAGCAGCTCGTTCACCGCCGGGCCTGTCAGCCGCTCGTCGTGGCGCAGTTCGGCGAGCTGCTCCGGGTGCTGGAGGAGGGTGAGGATGCCGAGGCCGATCATGTTGACCGTTGTCACGTGGCCGGCCACCAGCAGCAGGCGGGCCAGGTCGGCCGCCACCTCCGGTGTGCAGGCGCCGGTACGCACGTGGTCGGTCACCAGGCGGCTGATGATGTCGTCGCCGGGTGTGTCGAGTTTGGACCGCACCACCCGGTCCATGTACCGGCCGAGGTCGGCCACCGCCTCGTCGATCTCTTCGGCGGTGGAGGTGGCCCGCAGTGCGTCCGCGGTGCGCTCCTGGAGGAAGACGTGGTCCGCGTACGAGACTCCCAGCAGGTGGCAGATGACCAGTGAGGGCAGGGGCATCGCCAGCGCCGGAAGGAGGTCGGAGCGGGCCGGGCCGCGGGCGATGTCGTCGAGCAGCCTGTCCGTCAAGTCCTCGATGACAGGGCGCAGTTCCGCCACCCGCCGCCCGACGAACTCGTGGTTGATCATGTCCCGGTAGCGGGTGTGGTCGGGCGGGTCCATCCGGATCAGCGTGCTGTGGGCCCGCCGGACCGGGAATCCGGGCAGGCGTGAGTCGGAGCTGAAGCGGGTGTCGGCGAGGATCTCCCTGGCCTCCTTGAACCGCGTGACCAGCCAGGCCGGCCGGTCGCCCGCGAAGGAGAGCCTGGCCGGCACCACCGGGCCCCGGGCCCGCAGCGCCTCGTACTCGGCCGGGGGGTGGAAGGGGTCCTGTCGCTGCATCGGGTAGCTGACGACCGGGCACTCGCCGGGCTCCACGTGGTCTCCGTCATGGGGTGTGTCGCGCTCCGCGCGGCTGGGCGGGTGGTTCATGAGGTCTCCCTGGCGCGGTGGTCGCGCAGCCGGGCCCTGATCTCGCCGATGACCTCGGGCGGCTGCTGCTCGATGAAGAAGTGGCCGCCGGGGACCGACCTGATGTGGAAGTCCCCAGTGGTGAAGGCGCGCCAGCCGGCGATCTCACCGAATCCGGTGGAGCGGTCCTGCCGGCCGGAGAAGGCGACGACGTCGGCGGCGATCGGCGCGTGCTGGACGGGCTGCGCCGCGTACCGTTCGAATGCCCGCAGGTCCGCACGGAGCATGGGCAGCACCACGGCCTGTGCTTCGGGGTCGCCGCTCAGGGCGGTGATGGCGCCTCCGTACCGGTCGGCGACAGCGTCCAGGAAGTCGGTGTCCGCCAGGTCGGTCACCGGTGGGTTGCGGGGCAGCCTGCCGGGAGCCGCGCAGGCGCAGAGCACCACGGCTTCGGGGGGCCGGCCGGCCTGTTCGGCGGCTCTGGCCAGTTCGAAGGCCACCAGAGAGCCCAGGCTGGTGCCGCACAGGACGAAGGGCAGGTCCCAGGAGGGGGACAGTTCCTCGGTCAGTGCGGCCACCAGGTCGGGCACCGAGTCCAGCAGGGGCTCGGCCGGGCGCATCAGGCGCCCGGGGTAGTCGACGGCGACCACCTCCACCCCGGGCCCGAGGCCGGACCAGCCGCGGTAGGCGAGGCTGCTGCCGCCCGCGTAGGGAAGGCAGAACACTCTGGCCACGACGGGTTCAGGCATCGGGTGCCTCCGTGCCGAGCTCGTCGTCGATGAGCCGGGCCAGCTCCCGCAGCGGTACGTCACCGAGGATGTTGGCCGGTGCGATGCGCACGCCAAATTCCTTGCGGATCCGGGCCACGACCTGGGTCGCGTACAGCGAGTCGCCGCCGAGATCGAGGAACTGGTCCTCCCTGCCGACCGCCTCGATGCTCAGCACCCCGGCCCAGATCGGGCCGAGCCGCTGCTCGGTGTCGCCCTCCAGCGGCGCGAAGTCGTAGCCGAGTTCCGGGCGGGTGTGCGCGAGTGCGGACTCCGTGTTCCGCAGGACGTGTTCGGCGACGACCAGGTCGTCGCCGGCCGCGGCGAAGCTGCGGGCGCTGGCCAGCAGGTGGGCTCCGCCGACGGCGAGGGCGGTGTGGAAGGCCGCGGTGCCGGAGGCCGCGGTGATGCCCTCGGCGGTGGCTTCCCCCGGCCGTCCGGTCTGCTCCTGGGCGCCCGGCCGGCAGACCACGACCTTGCCGATGTGCTGGGCCCGCGACATGTAGGTGAACGCCTCCTGGACCTCGGCGATGTCGAAGGTCCGAATCGGCAGCGGCTGGATGATGCCCTTCCGCAGCAGTGCGGCGGCCTCGGTGAACGCCTCGTCGAGGGCGGACTCGTCCTCGGGGTAGTAGGCACTGAACGTACGGCCGGTGCTGAACAGACCGAGGTCGAGCAGGCTGCCCTCGACGATGTCGCGGCGTCCGAGCTCCACGAACCGGCCCCGCTCGCGCAGGGTCCGCAGGCCGGCCGGGATGAAGTCGCCCCCCAGGGAGTTGAGGACCACGTCGACGCCTCCCGCGGCGACCGTCTCGCGCTCGAAGGCGAGCGAGCGGGAGTCCATCACCGTGCCGACGCCCTGGGCGCGAGCGAAGTCCCGCTTGGCCTGGCTGCCCGCGGTGCCGAACACCTCGGCGCCCAAGTGCTGGGCGAGCTGGGTCGCCGCGAGACCGACGCCGCCGGTGACGGCGTGCACCAGCACCCGCTCGCCGGCCTTGAGCCCGGCGAGATTGCGCAGGCAGTCGTATGCGGTGGTGAAGGCGACCGGGATGGAGGCGGCCTGGGCGAAGGTCAGTCCGTCCGGGATGGGCGCGGTCAGCGCGGCACGGACGACGGCGTGGTCGGAGAAGCAGCCCGAGCCCAGGGCCAGCACGGGGTCGCCCACACGCCGTCCGGTCACGCCCTCGCCGACCGCCCGGATGATCCCGGCGCACTCGAGGCCGAACCGGAAGTCGTGGTTGCCCGCGTCGAGCATACCCGTGGCGATCAGCACCTCCTTGAAGTTGAGACCGGTCGCGAGCACCTCCACCCGGACCTCTCCGGGGCCGGGCTCGGCGCGCTCGGTCTCGACCAGACGCAGTGCGGCCAGGTCGCCGATATCGGTGGAGACCAGGCTGCGGTTCGCCGCCGGCTCGGCCGCCGTGAGGGAGTCCGCCAGCTCGTCCGGATCGACACCGCGCAGCGAGTAGCCCATCAACTCCATTACGGGGTCGCCGTGTTCGTCCTGGATGCGGACGTCGAACAGCACCGAGGAGTCCTGCCCGGCGGCCCTGCGCGCGATGTGGCTGCGGATGCGGGCCGGCATCGGGCGGTGGACGGTGATGCGCTCGTACGACATCGGCAGGTGCGGGCGGTCGCTGACGTGGCCGAGCAGGCTTCCCGCGGCGGTGTCGAGCAAGGCCGGGTGGACTCCGTAGCGTCCGAGGTCGCCGTGGTGGGGCTCGGGCAGTTCGGCCTCGAGGACCAGCTCACCGGGGCCGGTGAGCACACTGCGTCGTACGTTCGCCCAGCGCGGCCCGAAGGAGGTGAGCGGGTTACCCGGCGGGATGTCGTCGGGGGTGTCCGCGGCGGGGATCGTGATCGGGGTGGACACCGGGGCCGGTCCCGAGGTCCGGCCCACCAGACCGGTGGCGTGTTCGCGCCAGGCCGAGCCGTCGCGCCGGCTGAGCAGGGTGGCCTTCAGTTGGTCGCCGCGCCCCTCGAACCGGATGGTGAACTCGGTGGTCCCGCCCGGGGGTACCTGAAGCGGGCGGAGCAGGTCGAGCTCGCGAATCTCGACGGCGGGCACACCGAGGCGGCGTTCGGCGGCGGCCCGGATGAACTCGACGACGCCCGTTCCGGGCAGCACCGGGTGCCCCGCGACATGGTGCTCGTCCACTATCCAGTCGGTCCCGGCACGCAGTTCACCGTGATACTCGGCGGCGTCCTCGCCCACCCACTCGGCGCTGAAGACCGGGTGGTCGATGGCGGTGGAGCGTTCGGCCAGCGAACGCCGGGCCTCGTCGACCGCCATGCCGACGTCCGTCCACGCGTCGTACCCGAGGCTGAGGGTGCGCCGGCCGGATGCGTCGCGCCGCTGGGCAAAGCTGTCCAGGAACGCGTTGGCGCCGCAGTAGTCGACGTGACCGATGCCGCCGACCACCGAGGACACCGAGGAGCAGAGCACCAGCCAGTGGGTGTGCTCGTCGGCCACCACCTCGTCGAGGACCAAGGTCCCCGCCACCTTGGGGGTGAGGACCCGGTCGACGTGCTCCGCGTCGACCGTGTCGATCAGTCGACCGCTGGAGACACCGGCCGCGTGCACGATGCCGGTGAACGGCCCGTACTCGCGGCGCAGTCGGCTCATCGCGTCCCGGTCGGCGGCGTCGGCCCGCACGGTGTGGACCCGTGCGCCGGCTGCCTCCAGCCGTGCCAGGCCTTCGAGACGGCGGCGCAGGGCGGCGGGGGTGGTGTCATCGGCCAGCAGCCGCCGGGCCTCCTGGGCGGACGGCAGTTCGGTGCGGTGGGTGAGGACGAGGGTGATGCCGGCCGCGTGCCGGGCGGCCTCCTCGGCCAAGGCCAGTCCGATGCCTCCGAGTCCGCCGGTGACGAGATAGCGTCCGCCGCGCTCCCAGGGGGTGCCGTGGGTGTCGGCCTCGGCCGGCTCGTAGTGCAGGGTGTGGCGCTCCCCGCGGTAGGCCACAGTGCCGGTGGGCCCGAGGTGCCGCAGCTCGGTGGCGAGCAGGCGGCCGGCGGTCTCGGTGGCCGCGGCCGGGTCGAGGTCGACCTCGGTCACCCGGACACCCGGGTACTCCTGCGGCAGGACCCGGGCGGGACCGGTGAGCAGGGCCAGTTCGGGGCGTGGCCGTTCCTCGGCGGTGAGTTGCCGGGCGCCAGTGGTGGCGATCAGGACGTCGACGCCGGTGCGGCGGCGCCCCGCCAGGCCGCGCACGATGCGCAGCACCGGCCAGAAGGCCTCCGCGAGGACGTCGTCCACCAGGGTCCGTAGCGGGGACTCGGATCCGGCCGGGCGGTCCTTCGGTATCTGGAGCACGGTGTCGAACTCGCCGTGGTCCTGCTCCAGGGTGTCCAGGAGGGCCGCGGTGTCCGGGGTGCCGGCTTCCTCGGGGGACAGCGCGACGACGGTGTGGCCTTCGGCCCGCAGCGCGGCGACCACCGGGTGGCCGGTGTCGGGAACCAGGGCCAGCACGCGGCGCGGCGCGGCCGGGGCGCCGGTGTCCGGTTCGAGCGGGGTGAGGTCCCAGCGCGGGCGCTGGACCAGGCCGCGCCTGTGCAGCGGCAGCGGGGAGGAGGGCAGGACCGGGGTCGTGGGCTGTGCGGGCAGGTCCGTCCAGTACGTCGCACGGTCGAAGGGGTAGCCGGGAAGGGCGACCCGGCGGTCGGAGCGGCCGGCCAGCTGCCGTTCCCAGTCGACCCGGCCGCCGTGGGTCCAGACCGCGCCGACCAGTTCGGCCGTCGATTTCGGCTCGGCGGCACGCTCCTTCTCCACCCAGGGGGTGACAGCGGCTGCCTCCGCGGCGCCGTCGGCCTGGCGGAACATCCCGCCGAGAGCCCGGCCGGGCCCCGACTCGACGATCAGGGCGGGACCGAGCGCGAGGACGGCGCGCGCGCCGTCCAGGAAGCGCACGGCATGACGCAGGTGGCTGACCCAGTACTCCGGGTCGGCCATGGTGCCGGGGTCGGCCATCGCTCCGAGGAGGGTGGAGGCCAGTGGCCGGGTGGCCGGACGGTAGGTGGCCGAGTGCGCGACCTTGCGGAACTCCTCGACGATGGGCTCCATCAGCGACGAGTGTGCGGCGAGCGAGGTCCCGAGCACCGTATGCAGCAGGTCGGTGTCGGCAAGCTGGTCGTCGAAGCGGGCGATGGCCTCGACGGGGCCGGACACCACGGTCTGCTCCGGGGCGTTGACGGCGGCGATGTCGAGGTCCGGCGGCAGGATGCGGCGCAGCTCCGCCTCGGGGAGGCCGACGGCCATCATGGCGCCCGGTTCGGTTCCCGTGTGCATGAGCCGGCCGCGGGCGGCTACCAGCCGCAGCGCGTCCTCGGGCGTCAGCACCCCGGCCAGCGCCGCCGCGGCGTACTCGCCGATGCTGTGGCCGATCATGACGTCGGGTTCGATCCCGGCGGCGATCAGAGCGGTGGCCAGGGCGTACTCGGTGATGAACAGCGCGGGCTGGGCGTACAGGGCCTGCCGCAGCAGCACCGCGGCCTCGGGGCGGTCGCTCTCCTCCGGGAAGAGGACGGTGCGCACGTCGAGCCCGTCGGTGGCGGCCAGCTGCTCGGACAGGGTGTCGACGGTCTCGCGGAAGACGGCGTCCGAGCGGTAGAGGTCGCGTCCGGCGTCGACGTACTGTGCGCCCTGCCCGGGGAAGGCGAAGACAACCGGGAGTTCACTGTCGGGTGCCGGGGACGCGGCGGGCTGTGCGGCGGTCAGCAGCGTGGCGGCCTCGATGGTGGTGTCGGCGGTGACGGCGAGCCGGTGCCGGGAGCGGCGGCGCCCGGTGGCGAGCACCCGTGCCACCTCTCCGAGCCTCAGCTCCGGGCTCTGCCGCAGATGGGCCGCGAGGGATCCGCGCAGTCGGTCGAGGGCCCGCGGGGAGTCCGCGGAGAGCACCAGCGGGGTCGGCCTGGCGTCCTCCGGCTCGGGCCGGGGGCGCCGGGGCGCCTGTTCCAGGACGACGTGGGCGTTGGTGCCGCCGACGCCGAAGGCGCTGACACCGGCGCGCCGGGTGCCCTCCCAGTCGGTCAGCTCGGTGGGTACGTAGAAGGGCGAGCCGCCGAAGGCGATGTCCGGGTTGGGGGTCGTGAAGTTGGCGACGGGCGGGATCTGGCCGCGTTCGAGGACGAGCACGGCCTTGATCAGTCCGGCGATGCCGGCCGCCGGGCCGAGGTGGCCGATCTGCGCTTTGACCGCGCCGAGCGCGCAGTAGGGGGCCGGCGCGTCCTGGACGTCGAAGGCGGAGATCAGCGCGGCGACCTCGATGGGGTCGCCGAGGGCGGTTCCGGTCCCATGGGTCTCGATGTATCCGATGGTGCGCGGGTCGACCTGGGCGACCCGCTGGGCGCGTGCCACGACGTCGGCCTGTCCGGCGATGCTGGGCGCGGTGAAGCTCATCTTCTCGGCGCCGTCGTTGTTGATGGCGGAGCCCTTGATGACCGCGATGACCCGGTCGTTCGCGGCCAGGGCGTCGTCGAGGCGCTTGAGGGCCACCACACCGCCGCCGTTGCCGAACACCGAGCCGCCGGCCCCGGCGTCGAAGGGCCGCAGGTGTCCGTCCGGCGAGCAGATCGAACCCTCTTCGAAGATGTAGCCGTTGACCTGAGGGGTGTGCACGTTGACGGCTCCGGCCAGAGCGAGGTCGGTCTCGCCGAGCAGCAGGCTCTGGACGGCCAGATGGACGCCGACGAGGGCGGTCGAGCAAGCCGTCTGCACGTTGAGTGAGGGTCCGCTCAGACCGAGGCGGTAGGAGACCCGGGTGGCCAGGAAGTCCCCGTAGTTGCCGATGTCCGCCTGTAGTCCCCGGATGGATCCGTCCAGGAAGTCGGCGTGATCGAAGTGCGGCTCGATGTAGCGCAGGTAGGCGTGCCGGCCGCCGCCGGCGAACACTCCGATGTCGCCGGGACAGCGGGCCGGATCGTATCCGCTGTCCTCCAGGGCGTGCCAGCAGAGCTCCAGGAAGAGCCGGTGCTGGGGATCCATCAGGCGGGCTTCGCTCGGAGCGATGCCGAAGAACTCGGCGTCGAAGTCGCCGGAGTCCTCGATGAGGCCGCTGACCTTGATGAAGGCCGGGTCGCGCAGTAATTCCTCGGCGACGCCCGCGGCGCGTAACTCCTCGTCGGTGAAGGTGGTGAGCAGTTCCTCGCCCGAGCGGATCCGCTGCCAGAAGGTGTCGGCGTCGGCTGCTCCGGGCAGTCGCAGCGCCAGTCCGACGATGGCTATGTCGGTGGAAGCCGTGTCCGGCCGGTCGTCACTCACCCGTGTTCTTCTCCCGTCCCCTGGCCAGCCTTCGCCGGGCGGCCGCGGTTGCGATTCGGTTGACGTCCCGGCCAGGGGTTCCTGAGGGAGCCTCCTGCCGGGCTTCGGTGCTTCCGCCGGTCAGGAACGCGGCGAAGCCGCGGGCGGTCGGGAAGCGGAACAGGTCGTGCATCACGAAGGGCTGCTCGAACGCGGCCCTCAGTTTCAGATAGAGCGTCAGAGCCAGCAGTGAGCTGCCGCCTGCCTCGAAGAACGAGATGGTCGGCGAGGCGACGGGCCGGCCGAGGACTGTGCCCCACACGGCCAGCACCCGCCGTTCGGACGGTGTGAGCGCGGTGGGCGGACCCGGTCTGGGCCGGATGGGCCGCGGGGCCCGCAGCGCGCGTGCGTCGACCTTGCCGCTGGGGGTCCGCGGGATCCGGTCGAGGAGCTCGACGTAGCGTGGCACCGCGTACTCGGGCAGCTCCACCCGGGCGTGCTCCCGCACGGTGGCTGCCGTGACCCACGCTCCGGCGGGCACCACGTAGGCGGCGAGTTCGGTGCCGGCCCCCTGGGTGTGTACCGCTTGGACAGTGCAGGCGCGCACACCGCCGTGCCGGAGCAGCACCGCGGCGACCTCGTCCGGCTCGACACGGTAACCGCGCACCTTCACCTGGTCGTCCAGACGTCCGGCGAACGCCAGTTCGCCGTCGACGACACGGACGAGGTCGCCCGTCCGGTAGGAGGAGGCACCGTGCGCGGTGACGGTGAACCGGTCCCCGTCGGGCGCGGCCGCTCCGTCGGCCCCGAGGTAGCCGGCGGCTACCGGGACGCCACCGATGTGGAGTTCTCCCTGGGCGCCGCGCGGCACCGGCCGGCCGAGCTGGTCCAGGACGCGGGCCCGCACCCCCGCGATGGGCTGACCGATCGGCGGGCGGTCCGGCCATGAGGCGGGGACGGGGCCGAGCCGGTGGCTGGTCACCACGTGCGTCTCGGTCGGCCCGTACTGGTTGACCAGCTCGGTGCCGGCCGCCGCGCAGAAGGCCCGGAGAGTGTCGTCGACGACCAGTGCCTCGCCGGCGAGCAGCAGGTGGGTCAGCCGGGCCGGGGTACGGCCGAAGGCCTCCCAGGCGGCGGCGAGCTGGTGCAGGGCGACCGGCGGCAGGAAGCCCACCTCGATGTCCTGGTCGACGAAGAAGTCCAGCAGGGCCTGGGAGTTGCGGCGGACCTCGTCCGGTACGACGTGGAGGGTGCCGCCGTGCACCACGGTTGTCAGCATCTCCTGGACGGAGACGTCGAAGGCGAGCGGTGCGAACTGGCCGATCCGGCGGGGTGTGGCGAACTCCGGCTGGGCCGCCTGCCAGGTGATGAGGTTGGCCATGGCCCGATGCGGCATGCTCACCCCCTTCGGCTCGCCGGTGGAGCCGGAGGTGAACAGGACGTACGCCTCGTGGTCGGGGGCGGGCTCGAACCAGGCGTCCGGTTCGCCTGGGGTGGCGGACACGGCCGACCCTGCGGAAGGCACCGCGCGCGCGGTGGGCGGCTTCTGCCCGGACCCGCTCGCGGCGGTGCTCCCGCTGTACTTCGCGCCGTCCTCGTCCGATTCCGCGAGTACCAGCTCGGGTCCGTGCCATCCCACCTGTTCGGCGGGGAGGGCCTCGGACCGCAGTGCCAGCGCGCAGTGCGCTGCCGCCAGCACGGCGCGGCGGCGGGCGGCCGGCAGTCCGAGGTCGATCGGGACATAGGTCGCGCCCAGGGACCAGAGGGCGAGGAGGGTCACCAGCGGGTCGGCGCCGCGCTCCAGGAAACAGGCGACACGCACGGCGGGGGTCACGCCGAGGGCCCGCAGGCGCCGGCGGAGCCCTTCGACGCGCCGGGCGATTCGCCCGCGTGTCCACTCCTCCCCTCCGGCGGTCAGGAGGAGCGCCTGTGGATCCGTGCCGAGCCGCTCGGCGAGCAGGGGCACGAGCGATCCGGCGGCAGCGGCCGGCGGGCCGGGCGCCGGCTCGGCGGTGGCGCCGCGGTCCTGGGCCCACCGGGCGAGAGTGCGGACAGCCGGCTCGTCGGGCGCGGTGGTCGCCTGGTGCACGAGCCGCCCGAAGAAATCGGCGTAGCGGACGGCGAGTTCGTCGCCCGGCCGGTCCGTGTGATGGCTGACCGAGAGGGTGGCTGATCCGCCGAACGGGTCCTCGTGCACCGCCACCAGCAGCGGGAAGTCGGTCTCTTCGTCGTAGCGCACGTCGCTGAGCCGGATACCGGCCCGCGCCAGACGGTCGTACACGTGGAAGTCGGTGTAGTTGAACGCCGTCGGTACCAGCCCGGACGATCCGGTCTCCGCCTGGATGCGCTCCAGTGGCAGCCTGCGGTGGGCGTACAACCCGGTCTCGTTGTCGAAGACCGAGACCAGCAGCTCGCGCCAGTTACGGTCGGCCACCTCCGCACGCAGCGGAACGGTGTTGAGGAAGAGCCCGAGTCCGGTGTCCCCGCCGGCCTCCTCCAGGCGGCCGCTGGTCACCAGGCCCGTCAGCACCTCGGTCTCCCCCGACAGGAAGGAGAGCGCGGCGAGGTGAGCGGTCAGATAGGCGCTCTTGAGCGGCACCCCGGACGCCCGTGCGAAGGCGGCGAAGCGCTCGGTGAGCTCGGCGGGCAGTGACCGCTCGACCTCCACCAGGGGCGGCGAGGCGGCCGGGTTTCCGCCCGGGAGCGGCGTGGGCCGCGCGCCGTCGAGGTACCCGCGCCAGAACGACCGGTGCCGCTCGTCGCTCTCCGCCGTCTCCTCCAGCTCCGCGTAGCGGCGCATGGTGTTGTCGGGGGTCCGGGCCGGGGCGGGCGATCCCTCCCGCAACCGGGCGTGGGTGAGGAGGAGTTCGGTGACGAGTGAGGCGGCGCTCCAGCCGTCGAGCACGGTGTGGTGCACCGACAGGGACAGCACACTCTCCCGGTCGCCGGTGCGGTGGACGAAGATCCTCAGCAGGCCCGGCGCCGACCAGTCGAACGGCCGTCGGCGCTCCTCGGCCGCCCACGCCCGCAGGTAGGCGCGCCGGTCGTCCGCCGGACGGTCCCGGAGATCGGCGAACGTGCACGCGAGCTCGGTGGTGCCGTGGACGACCTGCAGCGGTCCTGAGGGGTGGTCGACGGCGAAACCGCTGCGCAGCGCCGGGTGGGCGGCGACCGCCTCGTGCAGGGCGCCACGGAGCGGGTCCTCCTCAAGGTGCTGGTTCACGGTGTAGCTCAGGACGTCGTGGTAGACGTGTGAGCCGTCTCGTACGCCGTGGAGGAACATGCCGCGTTGCAGCCGGGTGGCGGGGAACGCGTCGACCGCCCCGGCGGGCAGTCCGTCCGGCAGCGGGCGGGCGTGATCCGGGGACGGCTCTGCCGTGGCAGGCGGGTCCGCCGCGTGCAAGGTCGCGGCGAGCGCCCGGGGGGTGCGGGCCCGGTAGATCCGTGGCAGGTCCGCGTCGAATCCGGCCGCGCGCAGCCGGGCCACCAGACGGACCGCGGTGATCGAGTCTCCGCCGGCCTCGAAGAAGTTGGCGTCGCCGGAGATCCGCGGCAGCCCGAGCACTTGGGCCACGGCCTCGGTCACGGTGCTCAGCGCGGGAGGGTCGGTCCGCGGTGCCTGTGCTTCGGCGGGCCGGCCGGCGTCCCGCGCGTCCGGGTGGGCATCCGGGTGGGCATGTCCCGCGGCGTCCGCGAAGGGGTCCGGCAGCCGCGCGGTGTCCAGCTTCCCGTTGGGGGTCCGCGGCAGTTCCGTCACCAGGACGACGCCGGCCGGCACCGCGTACCGGGGCAACCGTCCGGCGGCGAAGTCCCGCAGCTCCTCGGGAGCGGGACGGGCCCCCGTGCGGGTGGGCACCACGGCGGCCGCGAGCAGCGGCGGGCGGTCCGGCCTGCGGATCACCCAGGCCCGTGCGGAGAGCACGGACGGATGGGCGAGCAGGGCTGCCTCGACCTCTCCGAGTTCGATCCGGTAGCCGCGGATCTTGACCTGCTGGTCCAGGCGGCCCAGGTACTCGATGGTGCCGTCGGGAAGCCTTCGTCCCTTGTCGCCCGAGCGATAGAGCCTGGCGCCGTCCACGGCGGAGTACAGGTCCGCGGTGAAGCGGGCCTGCTCGGACTCCGGGGCGGCCGCGTACCTCGGGGCCACGCCGGGCCCGCCGACATGGATCTCGCCCGGTACCCCGAACGGCGCCGGGCGGCCTTGCCGGTCCAGCACGTACACCGGAGTGTCGGGCAGGCCGGTGCCGATCCTGGAGCGCCCGTCGCGGACGTCGGCCGCGCTCAGTCGGTGGAAGGTGCTGTGCACGGTCGTCTCGGTGATGCCGTACATGTTGACGAGCGTGGGTGTCCGCTCGCCCCAGCGCTCGAACCAGGGGGCCAGGGCGGCGGGGTTGAGCGCCTCCGCGCAGAGTACGGCGTACCTGAGCAGGGCGAAGGCCGCTCCTCGCTCCAGTGCGGCGTCTCGGAAACCGTCGAACGCGGTCGGAGAGATGGTGAGCATGGTGACGCCCTCGTTCTCCACCAGGGTCACCATCGCCTCGGGGTCCCGGGCCGTGCCGGACGGGGCGATCACCACCCGGCCGCCGTGCAGCAGGGCCCCGTATATCTCCCATACGGAGGCGTCGAAGGTGATCGCGTGGGCGTTGAGCCAGGTGTCCTCCGTGCCGAAGCCGAAAAGGTTCCGGGTGGTGGTGAAGAGCCTCACAACACTCCGGTGTGCGACCTCGACGCCCTTCGGCCGGCCTGTGGAGCCGGAGGTGAACAGCAGGTAGGCGGCGTCGTCCGGCGAGCCGGCGGGTGCGGGCCCGGACTCCGCCGCGGGTAACCGGTGCGGCAGCACTTCCACCGGTGTCCCCGCCGGTGTCACGGATCCGGTGTCGTCCGTCACCAGTACGGCGATGTCCGCGAGTTCGGCGACGACGGCCTGCCGCTCCGGGGGCGCGGTCGGGTCGATCGGCACATAGGCCGCACCGGTCTTGAGCACAGCCAGCAGTACGGTCACGAGGTGGTCGGGACGCTCCAGCCGTACGCCGACGCGCCGGCCGGGTCCGATTCCCTCCTCGACGAGGCGCAGCGCGAGCCAGTTCGCCTGCTCTCCGAGCTCCCGGTAGGTGAGCTGCCGGGCCCCGGAGGAGACCGCGATCCGGTCGCCCTGGCGAGCGATCTGACGCTCCATCAGTTCTTCCAGGCGCGCGTCGACCGGTTCGGTGACGCACTGGCTGAGTGCCAGCAGTTCGGCCTGCTCCCGCGCACCCGCGAGGTGCAGGGTGTCGATCCGCGCTTGCGGCCGGCGCGTTCCCTGGCTGACCGCCCGTCCGGTCTGCTCGGCGATGCGGCGCGCGGTGACGGCGTCGAACACGTCTGTCCGGAACTCGTAGCCCAGCCGGTTGTCGTCCGGCCGGGCGATCAGGTGGAGTTCGGTCGGGGCCAGGACCTGACGCACTGGTCGCGGGCTGGCCGGGCCCAGCGGGTCCGGGCCGAGGCCGGGTCGGCCGAGGACCGAGACGACGCAGGCGGGAGCGGACTGCGCCAGCCGGGCCCGCAGCCGAGCTCCGGTCAGTCCGCGTGCCTCCTCCAACGCCCCCTCCGCGGCCGTCAACGCCGTCGCGAAGGTGGGCTCTTCGCCGAGATCGAGATGCAGCGGCAGCACACCCACCAGGTCGCCACGCAGATAGGGGACACCGACCACGACCCGCTGGAGTTCATTGTGTTGGCCCAGCACTACGGCGAAGGCGGCCAGCAGATCAGGTAGTTCGCATCCGTACTCGAGCTCGCCCGCCGCACGGCGGAAGGACGGGGCCGGCGGTCTGGCGGACAGGAGCGGGAAGGAGTCGGCCTCGGCGCCCCGTTCGAGGTGCGCGCTGAGGCCAGGATCGGCGAGAGTCATGTGTCCCCAGGCGATTGCGGGCACGCCGTGGCACGGCGGACCCGGGATGGTTTCGGGCGGCGGGCTCAGCTTGCCGCGCGGTGCTCCGTGGCGGCCCGGGTGATGACGAGGCGGCCGAGCACGAGCGCGTCCAGGCCGGCGGCGAGAAAAGTCCGCACCGCCTCGTCGGGTGTTCGCACGATGGGCTGGCCGGCGACGTTGAAGGAGGTGTTCAGCACGACCGGCAGGCCGGTGAGCCCGCCGAACTCCTCGATCAGCGACCAGAACAGCGGCGAGGTGCGGCGCGAGACGCTCTGGACCCGGGCCGAGCCGTCGACATGGGTGATGGCGGGCAGTTGCTCCGCGTACTCCGGGCGTACGTAGCCGACGAACAGCATCTCGGCGAAACGGTGGACGTCTTCCGGCTCGATCTCGAAGAGCGTGGCGGTGGCTTCGTCGGTGACGGCCGGAGCGAAGGGCCGAAACGACTCGCGCTTCTTGACCAGTGCGTTGATCCGCTCCCGCATGCCGACCACCCGCGGATCGGCGAGGATGCTGCGGTGCCCGAGCGCTCTCGGGCCGAACTCCATCGCGCCTTGGAACCAGCCGACGATCCGGCCGTCGGCGATGAGCCGCGCGGTCAGACCGGCCAGTTCGGCGTCGTCGGCAGCGCGGCGAATGTCGAGGCCGGGCTCGGCGGCTACCGCCTGCTCGTAGGCCTGCGGCCCGTAGGCGGGCCCGAAGGCGGTACCCGTGACGGGTTCGGGGCGTTCACCGGACTCCACGGCGGCGACATAGGCGGCGCCCAGGGCCGCACCGTCATCGCCGGAGGCGGGCTGGACGTAGATGTCCTCGAACAGACCGCTGCGCAACAGCACTCCGTTGGCGGCGCAGTTCAGCGCCACTCCCCCGGCCAGGCAGAGCCGGGCGAGACCGGTCTCCCGGCGGTAGTGGGACAGCTGGTGGAGCTGAGCGCGTTGCAGGACGGCCTGGAGGGCCGCGGCGATGTCCTTGTGGCGCTGCTCGATCGGCTCATCCGGGTCTCTGCGGGGCCCGAACTCCCGCTCGATGCGGGCCAGTGCCGCGCCGTAGGTCTCCTTGTCGAGGTCGCTGACGTTCTCGAGCAGCAGCGGCACGAAGTAGCGGCCGCCGGAGTCCAGGTGCACCCAGTCCCGCAGGATGGTCTCGACGTAACGGGTGGCGTCACCGTGGGGCGCCAACCCCATCACCTTGTACTCGCCGTCTCCGAAGGCGAACCCGAGGTAGAGGGTGAACAACCCGTAGAGCAGGCCGAGCGAGCTGTGGGCGGGCACTTCGGCCAAGGGCTCCAGCCCGGAGGTGCCCGCGGCGAACACGGTCGCCGACTGCCGCTCGCCGAGCCCGTCCGACACCAGCACGAGCGCGTCGCGGTAACCGCTGGGGTAGTAGGCGCTGGCGGCGTGTGCCACATGGTGCGCCACGGGACGGAATCTGCCCGTCAGGTCGATGCCCAGGTGCTGTTCCGCGACGGCCCTGTTCACTTCGGGGTCGAGGGCTGTTTCGTACAGGCCGCGGTAATAGTCGCTCTGGCCGACGTAGAAGTCCCGTTCTGGCCCGAAGGAGAAACTGTGTGCCACCAGGTCTATCTGTGATGCCTTGAGTCCCGCGGTTTCGAGCGCGAACTGCGCGGCACCGGCAGGAAAGGCCGAGGAGTGTTTCACCCCGTCGAACCGTTCTTCTGCGGCGGCTGCGGCCATCCGGCCGCCGACCAAGAGTGCGGCTGCCGCATCGGCGCCCTGCACGATGGCGTACTCACGCGGCTCAAGGCCGGGCCAACTGCGTTCCTTGAATCCCCTGGCCAGCGAAAGTCCGCTGAAACCTAAGACAGCCGTACTGCCCATACCTGTGGTGCTCCATTCCTCTCGGGTGCCGAAACGTCCGAATGGCGCGCAGGAAAAGAGTTGGGCGTTGCTGATGTTGATCCGAATCATATACACGGAACATTGCCGGATTGTTGCGGCAACGTGTACGAGCCAACGTATACATATGTCACCAAGTGCCCCATGTGGTGGACATATTAGCGAGGCGGCGGGTCCACCGGCAGGTCTGCGAAACCGTCGCCACGGCACCTTCGTGAGCTGTGTACGCTTTACTTCGCCCTACTCTGTACCGACCCTTCGAGGGAGTCTGCATGCAGAACCACACCGTTGGCGGATGGCTCGACGAACTTGCCTCCGAGTCGTCCACGCCCGGCGGAGGTGCGGCGGCGGCGATGAACGCCGCGGTCGGTGCTGCGCTGATCTCCATGGTGTGCAATCTGACCGTCGGACGGCCCAAGTACGCGGAGTACGAGAAGGAGCTGACCGCGGCGCTGGCCGAGGCGGAGGAACTGCGCGGCAGCGCTCTCCGGTTGGCCGGCGAGGACGCGGCCGCCTTCGGATCCGTCATCGCCGCTTACAAACTCGCCAAGACCACCGACGCCGAGAAGCAGGCACGCACCGCGGCCATCCAGCAGGCCCTGGTCGGCGCCGCCGACGTGCCGCTGCGCACCGCGGAACTGGCCGCCGAGGTGATCGCTCTCGCCCGGAGGATCCTGCCCGGTTCCAATGTGAACGTCGTGTCGGACGTCGCCGTGGCCGCCTCCTCTGCTCGGGCGGCCCTGGACGCCGCGGCGGTGAACGTGGAGGTCAACCTCGCCGCCCTCACGGACGAGGGACACCGCGCGGCCGTGCGGGACCGTCTCTCCTCCGCCCTGACCGCCGCGGCCGAGGCCGACGCCGTCGTTGCCGATGTCCGGAAGAGGATCGCCAAGTGAAGCTCATCGACGGGCGTGCCGTGGCCGCCGACATCATGTCCGAGGTCTCGGCCGCCGCGGCCGAGTTGCGCGCCGTCGGCACCGATCCGACGCTGGCCATCGTGGTGCCCACCCGGGACGAGGCGACCGCCTGGTACGTGCGCTCGATCGAACGGGCCGCGGCCAAGGCCGGGGTGACCAGCCGCGTCGAACATCTCGCCGAGCCGGACGCGGAGGATGTCGCGGAGCTGCTGAGGAAGCTTTCCGCCGACACCACCGTGCACGGCATCATCTGCCAGACCCCGCTGCCCGATGGGGTGCTCCTCGAGGAGGTGGCGGCCAACATCGACCCTCGCAAGGACGTGGACGGCGCGAGTCCCACCAGCCTCGGGCGGCTTGCCGCGGGCCTTCCGACCTTCGCGCCCGCCACTGCGGCGGCCGTCCTGGAGCTGCTGCGCCGGGAGGAGGTCGTGCTCAAGGGCGCCCGGACAGTGGTGGTCGGCCGGTCGACCGTGGTGGGCAAGCCCGCCGCACTGTTGCTGCTCAACGAGCACGCCACCGTCACGGTCTGCCACTCCCGCACGGCAGAGCTGGCCGCGGTGTGCGCCGAGGCCGATGTCCTGGTGGTCGCGGTCGGGAGGCCCCACTTCGTCGGTGCCGAGCACATCAAGCCAGGCGCGGTGGTGATCGATGTGGGCACCAACCCCACCGATGACGGCGGCCTGGCCGGCGATGTGGACCCGGTCGGCGCCCAAGGCCGCGCCGGTTCCCTCACCCCGGTGCCCGGCGGAGTCGGCCCGGTCACCACGGCGCTCCTGCTGCGCCATACGGTGACGGCCGCCCGGGGCTGACCGGCGGGGCCGGCGAACCGCGTCCCCGGGAACACGACGAGGAAGGGAACTTCGGCGCGTGCGGCGGTTGTTGGTACTGGGAGGCTCGGCCTTCGTGGGCAGGGCGGTGGTGGAGGCCGCCCTGTCCCGGGGCTGGGCGGTCACAACGTTCAACTGGGACCGCCCCACCAGGACAGGCGCGCTGGAGCACATCACCGGCGATCGTACGAGCCCCGGGGACCTCGCCGCCCTGCGCGGCCGGAGCTGGGACCAGGTGGTGGACACCTGGCAGGGGCCGTCAGCAGCCGTCAGGGCCAGTGCCCGGCTGCTCGCCGGCTCGGTGGAGAACTACTGCTACATCTCCAGCCTGACGGTCTACCGGCACCCCGCACCGGCGCCGCTCACCGAGTCCCGGCCGTTACTGGCCGGCAGGTCGGACGACCGGGCGGGTTACCCGGAACGCAAGGCCGGGGCCGAGCGTGAGGTGGTGGCGGTCTTCGGCGACCGGGCGCTGCTGGCACGGCCGGGGCTCGTGGTGGGTCCGTGGGAGTACGTCGGCCGGCTTCCCTGGTGGCTGCTGCGGATGCGTGACCACACCGATGTCCTGGCTCCCGGACCCACCGGACGGCAGGTGCAGTACGTGGACGCCCGCGACCTCGCCGCGTGGGTGCTGGACGCGGGCCGGGCCCGGCTCGGCGGCGGGTACAACGTCGTCTGTCCCCCCGGTCACGCTACGACGGGCCGGCTGCTGGAGGCGTGCCGTGCGGTGACCGGCGGGTCCGCCCGACTGAACTGGATCGCCGATGACCGGCTCCTCGACAGCGGTGTCCAGCCGTGGAGCGAGCTCCCGCTCTGGATTCCGCGACGCCCGGACGAGGCGGATGTCTACGACGTGGACGTCACCCGCATACTCGCCGCAGGCGGCCGGTTCCGTCCGTTGGAGGAGACAGTGGCGGACACCTGGGCGTGGCTGACGCGGTCGCCAGAGCACCGGGCGGTGCTTCAGCCCCGGCCCTGGCTGACCCGGGAGCGCGAGGAGCTGCTACTTCGAGCGTAGGGGGTCCGGCTGATCCGGTGACCCGAGCGGGGCTGCGACCGGTAGGGTTTCCGGCGCCCGTAACCACAGCGGGACACTCAGCAGAGCCCAGAGCCCTGTCACCGCGAAGGCAAGGGCGAAGGAGAACCTGCTCGCCAGCGCGCCGGCCACCAGCGGCCCGACCACACTGCCGAGGTCCGCCGCCATCTGGAAGCCTGCCAGCACAGGGCCGCCACGGCCGCGAGGTCCCAGCACGTCCGCGACCGCCGCGTTGAGCGGCGGAGTGAGCATGCCGCTGCCGAGACCGGCCACGAAGGACACCGCGGCGAACAGCGGGAAATGCTCCGTCAGTCCCATGACACCCGTGGAGACGCCGGACAGCAACAGACCGACCACCACGGGCGGCTTACGGCCCTTGCGATCGGACCACACCCCCGCGCTGAACAGCACCACCGCGTTGCCCGCGGCAAAGGCGGCCAGCGAGGTGCCCGCCCAGCCGGCGCCCCGGCCGAGCCCGTCGACCACGAACAGGGGTATCAGCGAGATGCGGACCCCCGTGACCATCCAGCCGTTGGCGAAGTTCGAGACGAGGGCCGCCCGGTAGGCCGGATGGCGGAGCGCCCCGGCGAAGCCGGCGGTCGGTTTACGGTCGCCGCCGACGGCGGACGCGACCGGGCCGGGGCGGGGTACCAGAGCCAGCATCAGCAGGGCCGCGAGCAGCAGCATGGCGCCGTAGACCAGGAAAGGCGTCCGCAGGTCGACAGCGATCAGTCCGGCTCCGAGCAGCGGTCCGCTGATCCCGCCCATGACGAAGAACGTGCTGTACACGCCCGAGGCCCGGCCTCGCAGCCGCGGCGGTGCCGTCCGGGCGAGCAGTACGCCGCCCGCCACCGTGAACAGGGCCGATCCGAGCCCCGACACCGCGCGGAAGAGCACCAGTTGCCAGTAGTCGGCCGCGAAGGCGCAGGCGCCGGTGGAGACGGTGATGACCAGGAGCCCGAACACGTAGCTGTCGCGTTCGCCGAGCCGGTTCACCACCTGCCCCGCTGGGGCTGAACTCACAAGTCGCATGACGGCGAAAACACTGACCACCGCGGTCGCCGCGACATAGCTGATACCGAATCCGCGTGCGTACAACGGGATTGCCGGCGCGATAAATCCGTACCCGATCGACACCAGAAATCCGGCCGCCGCCAGCACGCGCACTTCCCGCGGAAGTTTCTCTGCCACGCTCCCCCTCATCCTGTGCGCCAAATGCAGGCGTGGGCAGGACGAATGAGCCGCTGCTACGCTCGGGAATCCGTCCGACTCACGCCTGCCGGATGCCGCAATTCACGCATGCGGAGTGAAAGCTCTGAATCGGCGGTCACATCAACAACCGCGACAGTAGGATGAATTCAGTCGCGCAAGGTCGAGATACCTTCGCTCGGCCAGCAGGTCGCGGATCATGACGGAATGCTATGCCGCTGTCCCATCGTCGTCAACAGACCCAAAGCCGAGACCAGGAGTGGGAGTTGAATCCCGAGGTGACCTTTCCCGCCCAGTACGCGCGAACCGGGCAGTTCACTCTGGGAGTGCCCCGCGGCTTCCGGATCTCGCCTGACGGTGGCCGAATTGCTTTCCTCCGCACGCGGACCGGATCGGACACTTCCACCTGCCTGTGGGTACGCGAGACGGATATCCGGGGGGAGCGACTGGTGGCCGATCCGGGTGAACTGCTGCGCGGCGGGCGGGACCGGCCGCCCCAGGCCGAGCACACGCATCGCGAGCGGACCAGGGAGTCCGCCGCCGGGATCACCTCGTTCGCGGTCGACAGCGCGGTGCGGACGGCCGTGTTCGCGCTGTCGGGGAGGCTCTTCCACGCGGATCTCGGGTCCGGCCGGATCCGGGAGATCCGGGCGGCCCCCGGCGCCGTCGGCCCCCGCCTCGATCCGACCGGTTCCCGGATCGCCTACGTGGCCGACGGTGCCGTGCGCGTGACGTCGGCGCACGGACCCGATGTCGCCCTGACCGAGCCCGAAGGACCCGACATCACATGGGGGTTGGCCGAATTCGTCGCGGCCGAGGAGATGGGCCGCACCCGTGGCTTCTGGTGGGCTCCCGACGGGGCGAGCCTGCTGGTCACCCGGGTCGACACGAGCGAGGTGACGAAGTGGTACCTGTCCGACCCGGCCGCGCCCCACCGCCCGCCCGCACGCGTCGCCTATCCCGCGGCCGGTACCGCCAACGCGAAGGTCACACTGTGGCGCGTCGCTCTGGACGGCACCCGCCACCGGATCCGCTGGGACGAGGCCGCCCTGCCCTATCTGAGCGCGGTCCACTGGTCTCCGCACGGCCCCGCCCTGGTCCAAGTCCAGTCACGCGACCAGCGCACCCTACAAGTCCTCTCGGTGGCGGAGGACGGCACGACCACGGTGCGGGCAGCGGACACCGACCCCGACTGGGTAACGGTCGTCCCGGGCGCCCCGGCCTGGACCAGGGACGGCAGGCTGGTCCGCGTCGCGGTGCGCCGAGGAGCGTACCGACTGCTGGTCGACGACAAGCCGGTGACCCCGGACGGCCTCCAGGTCCGCGCCCTGCTCGACGTCTCCGACGACGTGCTGTTCAGCGCGAGCGCCGACGATCCGACACAGATCCACGTCCATGTCTGCGGACCGGAGGGCGGGACCCGCCAACTGACCCGTACCCCGGGGGTACACCACGCCACCCGGTCCGGCCGCGTGCTGGTCACCGTCTCGCAGTCGCCGCACCGCCCCGGCTCGATCGTCGAGGTACACACCGGGGGCAGGCACACCGGCATCCTGACGAACACCGCGGAGACACCCGTTCTCCTGCCCCGCCCGCGCCTGCTCACCGTCGGCGCCAGAGAACTCAGGTGCGCGCTGCTGCTGCCCACCGGCCATCGCCCGGAAGCCGGGAGTCTGCCGGTCCTCCTCGACCCCTACGGCGGGCCGGCGGCACAGCGCGTGCTGGCGGCACACGACAAGTATCTGTTCTCCCAGTGGTTCGCCGAGCAGGGCTTCGCCGTTCTCATCGCCGATGGCCGCGGCACCCCCGGCCGGGGGCCGGTCTGGGACAGGTCGATCCGCTTCGACGAGGCCCGGATGAACGTGGAGGACCAAGTGGACGCCCTGCACGCGACCGCCGCACGGTTTCCCGGCCTCCTGGATCTGGACCGGGTGGCGATCCGTGGCTGGTCACACGGCGGATACCTCGCGCTCCTCGCCGTGCTGCGCCGCCCAGATGTCTTCCACGCCGCGGTGGCCGGCGCTCCGGTGACGGACCGCCGTCTGTACAACACCTTCTACACCGAACGGTATCTCGGACACCCGGACGGTCGGGCGGACGTGTACGCCGCCAACTCCCCGCTCACCGAGGCCGCCTCCCTGCGCCGCCCGCTGATGCTGATCCACGGCCTGGCCGACGACAACGTGGTGGCGGCACACACCCTTCGTCTTTCCCACGCCCTGCTCGTCGCCGGGCGCCCGCACACCGTGCTACCGCTCTCGGCCGCAACCCACCGGACACCGCACGCCATGATCGAGGGCGTGATGCGGTCGCAGAGTCACTTCCTCCAGCAGGCACTCGCCCATCGTTCGAAGGAGAGTTCCGCCCATGGTCACCAGTGACAACACCCCCGGCGCCGAGGCCCTCGCCTTCTACCGCCGGCACGGCTGGTACGCAACCGACACCGTCCTCCCCGAAGAGCTCCTCGACCGCGCAAACGAGGTACTGCGTGACCTCGACGGGGACCACCGCGACACCAGTATCCCTCAGCGCCTACAGGAGTTCCTCGCCTGGCCGCCCGGAGAGCCCCGACCGACACGACTCAACCAGTACATAGCCCTGCAGTACCGGGCCATGGCTGACCTGGCGTCCTTTCCCGCCCTCGCGCGGATCGCCGCGCTGCTCTCCGGCAGCCGCCGGCTCCGGATCTTCAACACGGCGCTCATCAGGAAGCGTCCGGGCGCGGCGGAGCAGTACGCGCAGGTGGGCTGGCACTGCGACCGGGCCTACTGGGCGACCTGCTCCTCGGACCGAATGACCACGGCATGGGTGCCGTTGCAGGACACCACGGTGTCGATGGGGACGCTGACGGTGCTGAGCGGCAGTCACAGCTGGCCTGACACCGACGAGATCCGGGCGCTGCGTGCGGCGAAGACCTTCATCACCGAGGACCATGACACGCTCTGGAACCGGCTCGAATCCCTCAGCTCCCAGGACGTGACGGTGGATGTCCAGAGGATCGAGCTCAAGCGCGGTCAGGTGAGTTTCCACCATCCCCTCACCATGCACGGCAGCGGTGCCAACCTTGCCACGACCGCGCGCAATGCGATCAGCATCCATTATCAGGACGGGGCCAACCACTACCGAGCCGCGAACGACGACGACGGAACCCCGGCGGCCTACGTGCACGACCGGTTCGTCAGGCCCCTCCCCAACGGTGAGCCCGACTACGCCGACCCCGAGATCTGCCCGCTCGTTTGGCCGCCTGTCGCCAAGGGAACTCACGGATAGGGGACTTGACGCTACGTCAGCCATGGCCCGTCCGAGTCGCGGCGGTCCGCCGCGCCACCACGTCCCGCTTCCCGACCCGGGCAGCCGCGCAGCCGGAATCGAGTACACGGCCGGGCCGTTGGGCGCTCGGGCGCGTGGCCGGGCCCACGACAACGGCAACTCTGGAACGGACCGCAGCCCTGGAACAGTTGCTGAGCCTGTCCCAGGGCGGCCGAGTATGTCTTGCGGCGGGAGCCGGTGTTGGCTCTGGCCGGTGGATCGGAGTGTCTCGCCCGCAGCCGCTGCCACGCCTCAGCGCGATGTCGGCAGGCCGAGGTCGGTGGCGTTCATGAAGTCGAGCATCTTCCGGTTGGTCAGCCCCGGGTGGTCGAACTGCGGGCCGTGGCCGGTTCGGGAGATGATCTCGGCCTGTGCGCCGGGGATCAGCCTGGGCACGCGTTCGACCTGCCGGTCGGGGTGCAGCAGGAGGCTGCGCCTGCCGAGCACCAGGTACAACGGCGTGCGGACTGACCCCAGTTCGGCGTCGGTGAGGGGTCGCGGCACGGGCCGGCGGATGCGGTAGGCGCGGACGCCCGTGCGGATCATGGTGCGCAGTTCCGGGACGACGAGCACGGGTTGTTCCAGCCAGGACGCGAGCCGTGGCCGCAGCGCCTTGGGGGCGGAGGTGGCGAGCAGACTGGCGAAGATCCACACGAAGAAGCGCAGTCCCACCTTCTCCAGGCCCCCGGGGTCGAGCAGTGTGACCGAGGCGAGGCGTTCCGGCGCGCGGTGCGCCTGGTTCAGGGCGAGCCAGCCGCCGTACGACGAGCCGAGGAGGTGCACACGGTCGAGCCCGAGGCCGGCGAGTGTCTCGTCCAGCCACTGCGCGGCCCGCTCGGGCTCGTGGATGGGCGCGCGCTGCACGCTGCGGCCCGGGTCGCCCGGGGTGTCGATGGCGTAGACGGGCCGTTCGGCGCTGAGGCCGGCAGTGTTCGGGTACCACATGGCGGAGCAGGAGGTGGCTCCGTGGACGAGGACGAGGGGGGTGCGCTCGCGGGCGGCGGGGTCCTCGGGGTCGTAGCGGTAAACGTGCGTGGTTCCGAAGGAGGTCTCCACGTCCCCCTCCCAGGACGCGGGCGCGCCCAGCGCGTAGACCGCATCACAGGCCGCGAAGTAGCGCGCACGCCAGGCGTCGCTGACGAACCGGCCGACATCGGGCTGGGAACGGGCTGTTGTGGGCTCGGGCACGGCCACCTCCTGGGCAGTCAGTCTTCGTGATACGAACGTACCATAAACATGGTACGGCTGTATCATCAAAAACGGAGACACCATCCGAGGAGCGGAGAACCGAACCATGCCCAAGCGCGTGGATCACGCGGAGCGGCGCACCGAGATCGCGCAGGGCCTCGTCCGGGCCGCCGGACGACAAGGGCTGCACGCTGTGGGTATGCGGGACGTGGCCGCCGAGGCGGGCGTCTCACTGCGGCTGGTGCAGTACTACTTCGAGTCCAAGGAGAAGCTGCTGCTCTTCGGACTGCGGCATCTGGCCGACAGGTTCGGAGAACGGGTGACCGCCCAGGTCCGCGCCGCCGGTGACAACCCCGGGCCACGGGCTGTGATCGAGGCACTGCTGACGGCGGCCCTGCCGGTCGACGAGGAGAGCCGCCTGTTCCATCACCTCTACACCTCGTACGCCGTGCTGTCGGTCACCGACGAGGCCCTCGCGGCCCAGCCCTTCATCAAGGATCCCGACACCGCCGAGACCACTCTCACCGGACTGCTGCAGCGGGCGGCGGACGCCGGACTGCTCCGGGCCGGCACGGACACCAGTGCCGAAGCGGTCGGCCTGCTGGCCATGTCCGCGGGGCTCGGCACCAGCGTCCTGGTCGGCCAGCGCGACGCCGAGTCCGCCACGGCCGTCCTCCACTACCACCTGGACCGGATCTTCCGGCCCTGAAGCACGGACGCCGCCGCCCTGGAGCCAGGACACCCACGAGAAACTCCCGCCTTGCCGGCCGTGCCACCCCGAACCTCCGCCACACCCACGAGACGTTGGGAGCAAAAGAGACACGACTGGCCACGGTCCTCGGGCGCCAGACTGGGCTTCAGTCCATGGCTGTTGTATGTGTTGGCGGCGGAGAGGCCGACCAGCAGGGCAGTTTCGCCGTTCGGGTCAGCCGAGGCATGCCTCGGCAACCGCGGTGTCCTCGGCGACCTGGCCGCCGGAGACGCCGACGGCGCCGATGACGTGGCCGCCGCTGACAATGGGAAGGCCGCCGCCGAAGGTCACCAGGCCGCCGTTGGTGACCTCGATGTTGTACAGATCGCCGCCGGGCTGTGACAGCTTGCCGATCGCCGCTGACGGCGTCTTGAAGAAGGCGGCCGTCCTTGCCTTACGGATCGCGATGTCGATGGAGCCCAGCCAGGCGTCCTCCATCCGGGAGAAGTGCAGCAGATGACCGCCGGCATCCACCACGGCGATGTTCATGCGCACGCCCATCTCGGCGGCCTTGGCGATGCCCGCCGCCGTGCGGTCCATCGCTTCCTGCAACGTCAGAGCAGTCACTGTCCCTGGTCCTTTCGGGTGTTCGCGGTGCCCCGCCGGTCCGCTCGGGACCGCGGCGGGCGAGTTGATCGACTGTGGGCGCTCAGCACGATCTGTACGGGTACGGAGGCAGTGGCTCCACGCCTCGGTCGGCACGTACCGGGAAACAGCGGTGGAGATCCTGCCTTGGGGCACAGCGGTACAGCGGTACAGCGGTACAGCGGTTAACGCTAAGCCGGTGATCATACGAGTACCACTCGTACCACGAGTACCACGATGCGGAGTGGCGGCGGAAGTTCCGCACGTTCCTGCACGGCCGGGCGTGGACGCACGCCGAGGGACCGGTGGCCCTGTTCAACCAGGCGGTGGGCTGGCTGCGCCGGCACCGGGTGCTGCTGCCGGGGGTGAGCGTGCTGGCCCGGAAGGTGTCGGAGGTGCGGGCGGTCGCGGAGAAGCGGCTGCACGCCACGGTCGCCAGGGCCGCGCACCGGGCGGACGCGGCGCTGCCCGGGGACCTGGTGGCCACGCTGGCGGTGCCGGAGGGCGCCCGGTTCTCGGAGCTGGAGCGGCTGCGCCGGCCGCCGACGCCTGCCCAACGGCCGGGTGAAGCTGAACGTGGCCAAGCTCGGCGCGCTCGGCGAGCCGAAGTCGCTGGCCTGGCTGCTGCGGCGGCGGGTCGAGAAGATGCTCCCGAAGATCGACCTGCCGGACCTGCTGTTCGAGGTCCACTCCTGGACCGGGTTCCTCGATGCTTTCGTCCACCTCGGGGACGGCACCACCCGCATGAAGGACCTGGCCACCTCGGTGGTCGCGCTGCTGGTCTCGGAGGCGTGCAACATCGGCATGGCCCCGGTCACCAACCCCGGCCACGAGGCCCTGACCCGCTTCCGACTGGTCCACGTCGACCAGTTCTCCCTGCGCGCCGACACGATCGCCGCGGCGAACGCGGCTCTGATCGAGGCCCAGTCCGAGGTGCCGATCGTGCGGTTCTGGGGCGACGGGCTGCTGGCCTCGGTCGACGGACTGCGGTTCGTCGTCCCCGTCCGCACGATCAGCGCGGCGCCCTCCCCGAAGTACTTCGGGTTCAAGCGCGGCATCACCTGGCTCAACGCCGTCAACGACCAGGTCGCGGGCCTCGGGCAGATGGTCGTCCCGGGCACTCCGCGCGACTCCCTGCACATCCTGGACGCCCTGCTGAACCTCGACGGCGGCGTGAAGCCGGAGATGGTGGTCACCGACAACGCCTCCTACTCCGACATCGTGTTCGGGATCTTCAAGATCCTGGGCTACAACTTCAGCCCCCGCTTCAAGGACCTGGACGACCAGCGGTTCTGGCGGGCGACGATGCCCGGGGTGGAGACGGGGACGTACGGGGTGCTGGAGCCGCTCGCCCGCAACCGCGTGAACCTGAAGAAGATCGAGACGTGGTGGCCGGACATGCTCCGGGTCGCGGGCTCCCTGGTCACCAACCAGGTCCGCGCCTACGACCTGCTGCGGATGTTCGGCCGCGAGGGCCACCCCACGCCGTTGGGGCAGGCGTTCGCGGAGTACGGGCGGATCGCCAAGACCGAGCATCTGATGCGGATGGTCGACTCGGTCGACGACATCTACCGTCGGCAGATGAACCGGCAGCTCACCGTGCAGGAGTCCCGCCACAAGCTGGCCCGGGACGTGTGCCACGGGAAGCGCGGCACGATCCACCAGGCGTACCGGGACGGGACGGAGGACCAGCTCGGCGCGCTCGGCCTGGTCCTCAACGCCATCGTGCTGTGGACCGCGAAGTACATCGACGCTGCCGTCACCCAGCTCCGCGCCGAGGGCCACGAGCTGCGGGACGAGGACATCGCCCGACTCTCCCCGCTCAAGCACGCGAACCTCAACGTGCTCGGCCGCTACAGCTTCACCGCCTCCACCCCGACCGCAGGGGCCTTGCGACCCCTGCGGGACCCGGACGCCGCCGGGCTCTACGACGATGGCGACGGAGCGGACTGAGCTTGTCCTTCAACCTCCGTCTGGCCCGGACAGGGTGGCCATCGGTGTCACCGCCCTACACTTCATCGTTGTCCTCGGCGGCAGTAGTTCCGTCTCGTGCCCGGCCGACTCACACTGACGATCTGGGAACCCTTCCGCCCCGCAGCTGGCCCGCGATCGGGACGACGACCCGCTTAAGGGGTGGCCTTGGGGGGCAGCGTCCAGCCGTCTTCGGTGCGGATGGCCGTCGTGATGCGCCGGCTGATATCGCGCAATTGCCGCGTCTGGGCTGTCGTCAGGGAATCGAAGACCAGCCGGTTGACGGTGGCCACGTGTCCGGGGGTGGCTTGCTCTACTTTGCGTTCGCCGGCATCGGTGAGGGTGGCGAGGGTGAAGCGACCGTCGGTCGGGTCGGGCGCCCGCCGCATCCAGTCCTTCGTCTCCAGGCGGGCCACCGCGCGCGAAAGGCGCGACAAGGAGCTGTTGGAGTAGCCGGCCAGGGTGCTCATCCGCAGGGTGCGGTCATCGGCATGGGCAAGCGCGAACATCACGCCGTATTCGAAGTGCGTCAGCGCGGCGTCCCGCTGCAACTGCGTGTCGAGGGCAGCCGGTAGCCATTCCAGGACGGTGGCCAGGGCAGACCAGGTTTCGAGGTCGTCGCTGCTGAGTCGTGACATGGCACCAGCCTATCCCTGATGACTTGACTAGGAAAGTCATCTCGATCTAGTTTCACTTGCCCAGGAAAGTCAATGCAGCCAGTACGGCACCACAGGAACGAGAAGATCCATGGACCTGCGACTGAAAGACAAGACCGCCTTCGTCAGCGGTTCGACACAAGGCATCGGCTTCGCCGTAGCGCGCGCGCTGCTCGGTGAGGGCGCCACGGTCGTCATCAACGGGCGCAGCGAGAGCGGCGTCCAGGACGCCCTGCGGCGGCTCCGCGCCGAACTGCCGGACGCGGAAGTCTCCGGACTGGTCGCCGACTTCAGCGATGCCGCTCAGGTCCAGGATCTGCTGGGATCACTGGGCGATCTCGACATCCTTGTCAACAACGTCGGCCTCTTCGGCCTCGACCGCTTCGAGGATGTCTCCGACGATGAGTGGCAGCGCTACTTCGACGTCAACGTCATGAGCGGCGTCCGGCTCTCGCGCCAGTTCCTGTCAGGCATGCTCGACAGGAACTGGGGCCGCATCATCTTCATCAGCAGCGAATCGGGCGTGAACATCCCCGCCGACATGGTGCACTACGGAGTGACGAAGGCGGCGATGATCGCCCTTGGCAACGGCCTCTCCAAGCTCACGCGCGGAACCGAGGTCACCGTCAACACGATCCTCGGCGGCCCCACCTACTCGGACGGCGTCGCGGACGCCGTCGCCGGCATCGCCCAGGCCCGGAACATGTCGGCCGACGAGATGAAGGCCGCGATCATCGGCGCCAACCAGACCACGCTCCTGCAACGCTTCATCGAACCGTCCGAGATCGCGCAGCTCGCGCTCTACCTGGCCAGCCCGCTGTCGGCAGCCACCAACGGAGCCGCGGTGCGAGCCGACGGGGGCGTTCTGACGGCAATGGTCTAGGCCGCGTATCTCCGCCAGACGACCTCGCGGAACTCTCACAAATGTTCATCTGTGAGAGTTCTGCGAGAGCCCCCGCAGTGATCACGTTTCCGCAGGTCGCCGTTCGCAAAAGCCCTCTCGAAGTCCGTTTCCCCGCCGACCGCCACCCCGGCCGGGCGTGGAAGCAGGGCCCGGCGCTGGCCGTCGTGCCCGTGCCCCGCACCGAGCGCCCGGTCCGCATCGGGTACGCCAGGACGTCGACCGCGCGGCAGGAGCTGGCGAGTCAGCTCGAAGCCCTGCACCAGGCGGAGTGCCACAAGGTTTTCCAGGAGCAGATCAGCACCCGGGTGAAGATCCGGCCCGAGCTGGTGAAGGCGCTCGTCCTGGCCCACCAGTTCAAGGAGGCCGCCCCCGACACGCCCGTCGTCCTCACCGTCCACGAGCTCAAGCGTCTCGCCGGGAACGCGGCCGAGCTGATGACGCTGTCCGCCGAGCTCCAGGCCGGCGGCATCCAGCTCGAACTTCTCACCGGCCCGCTCACCGGCATCTACGACCCGGGCGGCATGGGCGCCATGTTCTTCGCCGTCCTCGCCGTGGCCGGGCAGATCGAGCGCAACCACATCCGGGAGAAGACCCTCGAAGGCCAGGTCATCGCCGCGTCCAAGGGCAACCACGGCGGACGCCCGAAGGTCATCGACGACGACATGCTCACCGTGCCGGGCCAGGACGTGCTCCAGGACGCCGCGGGCGGCGTAGTGGGCCAGGGCAAGGCGCGGGGCCACGCCGGGACCCCCGCGTGGTCCGCACGCCAACGACGAGGACGACGACGGGCAGGACTGGGCGTCAGGCCGCGACCAGGGCGCTGATCAGCTTGGCTGCCCCCTTGTTCTGCCGCTTCGCGGTGGTTGCGGGCGGCATCCGCCGAACCGCGCTGCGGAAGCTCTACCCGTTCACGAACCACTGGACCCTGCGATTCTCCACCAGTACCCGCCCTCGCCTTACGGTCATTCCGCTTCGCCTGGACGCACACCAGGACAGGCGCTACACCCCAGGGCAGGCATCATGGGTGAGGTCCTTGTCGATACGGCCACGGCGGCGGACGCCGAGTCGACAGCCGTGCGCCGAGCTCCACAGCGGTGTTCGCCGGCGGGCCCGTACAAAGCCGGCGGGCCCGTACGAAAATGGGTCGGCAAGTCCGTCCGGATGGCGTGAACGGTTCTGGTTCAGATACGCCAGGTGCGGATGCGGTCGGCCGCGTCGTAGGCGTCGATGTGTCCGGCGTCGATGTCGCGAGCGAGGTCGACCAGCGCGCCGTACGGGGCGTCGATGCCTTCGCCCGCGGCGTTCATGTATGCCACGGCGATGCCGGCGCCGAACAGTGCGTTGCGGGCCGGGAGCGGGCGTAGCCGGATGACGGCGTGCATGAGGGCGGCGGCGCGCCAGGCGTTGTCGACGGTGGCGCCGATCCTGGGAGTGTTGACGCGGTGCCGGCCCACGGCGGCCACGAGGTTGGAGAAGTCGTGGATCGTGGGGTGTTTGGGCAGGACCTCCGCCTGGCGCTCGAGAAGCCAGCGGATGTCGATGTAGAGCTCCACGGTCAGGCTGCCCGTCCCGGCGCGTCGAGACGGGCCGGTGTGTCCTCGGGGAAGGCCGCGTCGAACGCGGCCGCGTGGTCGTTGACGAAGGCACGGAAGACCTCCGCGGCGCCTTCGAGACGGGGGTCGCGGACGGCGTCGTGCGCGGCCTGCGTGATCAGCGCGGTCACCGTCGTGCCCTCGGCCTCGGCACGCTCCTTCAGCAGCGCGTGCAGCTCGTCATCGACTCGGATCGTCACTGGCTTCGACATACCCACGACTGTACAGCACGGCGTACAGCACAAGGGGAGCGCATCCCGCCGGAACGCAGCGGTGAGCGGGCGAAGGGGCGCGGCAAGTCGCTCGTCCCGCGGGTGATCGCCCGGTACGCGATCTCAGCCGGAATCCTCTTGCCGCAGCCAGGCGAGCGCTTCCGCGCGGTCTGCGCGAGGATCGACCGTGAACCCGTCCTCCCCGGCGTTCGCCGCGTGGTCGAGCATGCGGCGAACGACCTCGGCACGCCCCGGGTTGGGCACGGCCAGGGAACTTATGCCGTCCTGCCAGGTTGTGCCCGACACGGCGACACCGCTGTCGAGGGAGAGCATGACGAACTCCGGTCGTCCGGCGCCTCCGCCGAGCAGGTGCTCGGTGTATCCGTACGCGCTGGTCCCCAAGCGGATCGCGCAGGCGGCGCCCATGACGTCCCACTGGTCGAGCAGACGCACCCTGCGCCAGACGTGCCGCCGGTGCCGATAGGCCGCTTGCGCGCTGTAGCGGTGAGCCGGCAGAGCCAGGAGGAACTCACGATCCGCGGCGAACAGGCCGTAGGAGGTCGCCAGCTCGTACCAGCCCCTGTTGGCACGTTCGATCAGGTGCGGTTCGTCGTACTCGACGTATGCGTCCTGGCGACCTGTCTCGGGCCCGCAGCTGACCGCGTACGCCGCCGCGAACACCGGCAAGGGACTCTCCGGCACTCCGTTCTCAAGCACTTCCAGGCCCGCCCCCCTCAAAGGTTCGAACACCTTCCGGCGCCTTTCCTGCCTGCCCAACCCAGCCTCTTCCTGTCTGTCCGCGGCCCGCCCGGTCGCGCGGTTCTCCATCAACCCGGCATCATATGAGCCAGCGAGTCGCGCAGGCGGGTGTGCTTGGTGGTCACGAGACGGTGCAGGTTCCGTGGCCCGAAGGCAACTCGCTGGGCGTTGCGGCGGCGGTCCGAGTCGTAGACGCGGAGGGCGGACGGCAGGTCGGCGGGGCCGTGCCCGGCGACGGCCCGGGTCAGGGATTCCGCGTCGAGGATCGCCGTACACGCACCCTGGCCCAGGTTGGGTGTCATGGCGTGCGCGGCGTCGCCGACCAGCGCGACCCTCTCGCCGTCCACAAATGTCGGCAGGGCCGGAAACAGATGGCGCATCTCGTAGCGGACCCAGGTGGACGGGTCGGTCTCGGTGAGGATCTGCGGGATCGGATCGTGCCAGCCCTCGAAGTAGCCGCGCAGCTCGTCTGCGGTGGTGGCCTCGGGTACGGCGGCCGGCCTTCCGCTCGATCCGCTCCAGCGGGAGGTTCGCCATCACCTTCCCTGCCGGGGTGCGGATGCGCGCGCCCCGGTACGGCACCGCGCGGCGACGGAATGCCTCGCCCACCCCGAGACGATCAATCCGGACCGGCGGGACCGGCTGCGCGACGCAGCCATCGAGGTCATGGCCGAGGCGGGCGAACGCGGTCTGACACACCGCGCCGTCGACATGACCGCAGAGGTGCCGCCGGGCACTACCAAGAACTACTTCCCGACCAGGGACGCCGTGCTGCGCGCGGTGGCCGAGCGCTGCCTGGAGCAGTACCGCGAGATCACGAAGCACCGCGCCGCCGGACCGGGACCCACTGGCCGCGGGGGTGTGGTGGTCATGTTCCGGGCACTCTTGGAGAACGTCGCCGGGCCCGGTCGCCCCCGGCTGCTCGCCTACCTGGAACCGCAGGCCGAGGCGGCCCGCAAGCCCTGGCTGGCCGCCATCCTCGACCCCATCGCGGCCTCCGACTTCGCGGGATTCGAGCTGGCCCAGCGGGCCGCCGGACTGCCCGTCACTCCGCAGCGGGCGGCCGTCGTCACCCTCGCCATGCACGCCGCCATCCCACACCTGCTGGCCGACGGCTCCGACACCCTGGCCGCCGCAGGCTTGGACGACCCTGATCACTTTGTCCGCGCCTTGCTGCACGCGGTGTACCCGGACGAACCGCAAGCGGCATCGGCCGGAACTCGTGACGCGACCGCTCTGACTCGCGACGAGGGAGGAGGGGGGAGGGAGGTGGGAGGGAGGAGGGAGGACGCTTGAGGGATGAGGGATGAGCCTTCCCGCGTGGCGCGGGGAACGCCGCATCCTCCGGACGCGCTTCGGCCCGGCTGAGGCCTCGATCTCGTCGATATCGCGGTCGGCCGTACCGAGGTCACTGTGCTGCGAAGGAGGCGAACATGTCGATGAGCGGCTGGGGGGCCTGATCGTTGAAGAGCAGTTCCAGAGAGTCCGCTGAGTCGCGGGCGGTCTTCTCGCTCCGGGGGAAGAGGACGGCTTCGTAGGCGGCCATGGCCGCCTCGACATCGTCGGGGTGTGCGGCGATCGCGCGGCCCAGGTCCGCGCCGTCGATCATGGCGAGGTTGGCGCCTTCGCCGGCGAAGGGGGACATGAGGTGCGCGGCGTCGCCGAGCAGGGTGACTCCCGGGGTGCGCTTCCAGTGGTGGCCGACGGGCAGTGCGTGGATCAGGCGGGGTACCAAGGCGCCGTCGGCGTCAGCGATCAGCCGCCGCAGGCTGGGCGCCCAGTCCGCGAAATGGGCGAGCACGGCGGCCTTGGACCCTTCCGTGTCGGTGAAGTCGATCGTCGACAGCCAGTCCTCGTCGGCGCGGAGCGCGGTGTAGATATGGAGGCTGCCATCCGTTTCACGGTGGCCGAGCAGCCCCCGGTTCTCACCGAGTGCGAAGAACATGCCACCACCCATGAGGTGGGCGCTCTCGGGGTGGCGGGTGTCGGCCGCGAAGAGGTCCATCTCGACGAAGGAGATGCCGGTGTACGCGGGGCGTGTGTCGGAGAGCAGCGTGCGAACGCGGGACCAGGCACCGTCGGCACCGATCAGGAGGCCGGTGGCGAAGGTGGAACCGTCGGCGAGTGTGACCTCGTGCCGTCCCGAGCCGAGCGGCCGGGCCCCGGTGATCTTGGCGCCCCAGCGGACGGTGCCTTCGGGCAGGGAGTCGAGCAGCAGGTCGCGCAGGTCGCCGCGGTCGATCTCGGGACGGGCGCCGTTGCCGTCGTCCGACATGTTCATCAGGACCTGCGCGTGCCGGTCGAGGACGCGCAGGGCTTCGCCGCCGATGTGGACCCTCTTGAGGAACTGTTCGTGCAGCCGGGCGGCGCGCAGGGCGTCCTGGCCGGTGTCCTCGTGGATGTCGAGCATGCCGCCCTGGACTCGGGCGTTACGGCCGGCCTCCAGCTCGAACACGGCCGCCTCGATGCCGTTCATGTGCAGGACGCGGGCGAGGGTGAGACCGCCGAGGCCGCCGCCGATGATCGCGATGGGGTGATGCGTGGTGCTCATGAAGGTTCCTCTGTTCTCGTGCTCGGGAGTGCGGCCGGTCCGGGGCCGGCCGGGCCATCGGTGCTCACTCGGCGATCGGCGTGGTCTTGACGCCGTTGACCACGGTGCGGAAGATCCAGGCCAGGCGCTGTGAGGGCGTGCCGGAGACCAGGTCGGCGCTGAGCGCGGAAATCCGTGGGTGGGTCGCGGGGCTGACGTCGCGCAGCGCGGCTACGAGGGCGTTGTGCTCGTCGGCGGCGTCGATGTCCTGGTCGCGGGTGGACTGCTCGGCGGCGGTGGCGGTTGCCACCTGGAGCAGCACGTCCACTCCCCAGGCCGCCTGTGCGTCGGGCACCTTGCCCTCGTGCAGCAGGGTGAGGATCGCCTCGACCAGGGCCAGGTAGTTCGGCCCCGAGGGGCGGGCCACCAAGGCGGAGTGAGCCAGGCTCGGGTGCTCGAACAGGATGAGCGTGTAGGCGCTGAGCACCGTGGCGAGGCGCTCGCGCCAGTCACCTCGGGCTGTGGCCGGCCTCAGGTCGACCGCGCCCAACAGTTCCTCCAGGATCGCCGCGTGCAGTTCGGCGGTGTTCGCCACGTAGACGTACAGCGAGGCCGGACCGGTGTCGAGCTCCTGGGCAAGGCGCCGCATGGTGACGCGCCGCAGACCATCGGCCCGCATCACCGCCACGGCGGTGTCGACGATGCCCTGGTAGGTGAGGGCGGGCTTGGCGGGCCGTTCACGGCGGCTGCGGGGTGCGGGGGTGCGGGGGGTGCGGGAGGCCATATCCGTAACATAGCGAACATGTTCGCTACGAACAAGTTCGTCGGTCGCCTGCCCGCACTTTGAGCCGACGCGCTTCACCTCATCACCGGCATGGAAGCCGCCCTCTGCCTGACCCGGCACACACCCGGGACGCTCCCCCACCACCTCGTTGAAGAACACCGGCGCTTCCGCACCCGCCGACCGGCCACAGCGGCATAATGCGGACGTGAAGAAGAGTGCGGATATACCCGCTGGCGAGGACTTCGCTGTCCGCTGCGGCCAGGTGTGGGGCACCTTGATCCCCGCCCGTGCCGGTTATCTGGCCGACGTCTCACCGCATTACGACGAGGTCTTCCACGAGGTCGCGCAGCGAACCGAGCACGCAGGCAGCCTCGGCAAGACGGACATCGCGGCCCTGGTCGTCTGGAAGCGGCTCTCCGCGCAGACCCGTTGGGTGTCCGCGCTCATGTCCCTGCCGGACATCCAGGTCCGCGCGGTCACCCAGCGGGCCGTCACCGCGGTCCGCGACACCGCGGTCCCGCGCGGTGAGGCCGCTCGCGCAGGGCGCGGCATCATCTCGAAACTGCCCGGCTTCCGCACCGGCGACGCCCTCGCCTCGGCCATCCTGACCGCAGCGGCACCCCAGCGGATGGCCGTCTACGACCGCCGCGTCCAACACGCCCTGAACACCCTCGGCCTCACCCTCACCCCCGAGCCGGGACGGTACGGCCGCTACATGCGACTCCTCGACGACCTGCTGGACCACGGCGGACAGCTCGCCGACGGCTGGACCGCACGCGACATCGACACCGCCCTGTACTGGACCGGCGCCAACCCCCACCAGCCGGCAACCGCCAACCCCTAGCGGACAGTCGCCGCCGGCCAACGCCACACCACCGTCATCAACGGACCCCGAACAACCGCAGGCCAGACACTCGCGGCCGTCCGCGGCCGCTGTCCGCTGCCGCCTCTGCCTTCTCCGCTCCGCTTCTCATCAACTCCGCGTACAAAACGGGGCGTTGCTGACTACTCTCTTCCCATGACGCGTCACGAAGAGCAGTGGCTGGAGTTGTCCGAGGTCGTACGGCAGGTGAGAGGCCAGCTGAATCAGGCCATGGCCGACGGCAAGGACGACGACATAAAGTTCGAACTCGGCCCGGTCGAGCTGGAGTTCGAGGTCGCCGTCAGCAAGGAGCGCGGTGCCGACGGCGGGATCAAAGTAGGGGTGTTGTCGCTCGGCGCGAAGGGATCTCGTTCCACCGGGACGAAGAACCGGATGAAGCTGACTCTCACACCGCAGAACCGGCGGGGTGGCCCGGCCCGGATCTCCGGGACGGAACGAACGCTGCCGCAGGGCTGATCCGGTCTCCGCCCACCGGGCGCCGGATGTGGCATGAAGACGAACAGAGTCGTCGAGGTCTGGGCAGGTCTCGGCAACGGGGACTGGATGTGCGGCTCCGGATATCTGGTGACCGCGCGGCTGGTACTCACCGCCGCCCATGTGATCGTCGTGGACTCCGACGGGCACAGGTCGTTCCACACGCTCGCCACCAACCAGGTCATCCGCCTGCGCGCCGAGCATGCCGACACCCTGTACACGGGCCGAGTCGTCTGGCGCGGCCAGGATGAGGAGCTGGACGTCGCGCTGGTGGAGATCACCGATGAGGACTGGCCCAAAAAGGCGATGACACCGGTGCGTTGGGGGCGCACGACGTGTCAGACGACACGCGTGGACTGTGCCGCCGCCGGTTTCCCGCAGGTGCTGCGGCTCCCGGACGGCCGACGTGACCGGGAGCATCTGAGCGGCCGTATCAATCCGGCCGCGGGGGACAAGGCCGGGCAGTATCACATCCAGGTCGACAACGCCCCGGGCCGGCACATGGACGACGAGTCGCCCTGGGCCGGGATGTCAGGTGCCGCGCTCTTCAGCAACGGTCTGCTGATCGGCGTCGTGATCATCGACCTCGACGGCTTCGACGGCCGCCGGCTGACCGCCGTACGGATGACCGAGGTGTTCGCCGACACGGACTTCCTCAACCTGGTCACGGCCCACTGCGACACCCCGGACCGGCCGGGCCCGCCTTCCCCGCCGGTGCTGGAGTCCGCTGAGCTGGCCGCGCTCTTCAGCGGCCGGCGTACTCTCCAGCGCCCGCACTCGCCCGCCACTCTGCTGACGGCCCAGGTCGCCGCCGTGCGGTGGTTCCACGGACGGGAGGGAAAGGTCGCCGACCTCCAGAACTGGCTGGCGTCCGACGAGCAGCCGCTGGAAGCCCGGCTCATCGTCGGCCCCGGCGGCTACGGCAAGACCCGTCTCGCACGAGAACTCGAACACCGGGCGCGCGAAGGAGGATGGGTCACCGGCATGGTCCAGGCCGAGCGGGCCGACAAGCTGCCCGCCGATCCGCTGGAGCGGCTGGACTCCTGCCGACTGCCGCTGCTGCTCATCGTCGACTACGCCGAGACCCGGCCCGATGTGGTGCGGCGCCTGCTCGAAGCCGTCGATCCCTATGAAGGTCCGAAGGTCAGACTGCTCATGCTCGCCCGGTCGCCCGGCAAGTGGTGGGAGAGTCTGTGGGGTTCGACCTGGCAGCTCCAGGAAGCCGTGGCCCTCGACGAGGTGGATGTGCTGGGACCCCTGCCGCAGAACGGTGAGCACCGGCTCGAAGCCTTCCACGAGGCCGCGGCGGATCTCTCCGTCGCGCTGCCGAAAGTGCGCGGCCTGCACGAGGTGGACTGGGCCGGCCTGACCGAGCGGCTCCCGGTCCCCGACCTGAGCAGGCACCGTTACACCTCGATCATGCAGATCCATCTGGCCGCACTGGTGGCCCTGCTCCAGCAGGGGCCCACCCGGGTGTCCGCGCGCGGCGAAGGCGCCATGCCCGAAGACCTGCTGATCACCCATGAGAGGCCGTACTGGCGCGCGAGTGCGAAGACCCACAAGGTGGAGCTGGGCGACGACAGCCTGGCCAACGCGGTCACCGTGGCCACCCTGATGGGCGCGGCCGACCGGAACCAGGCGCTCGCGGTACTCGCCCACGTGTGCGGACTCGACGGGCAGAGCGAAGGGCAACTGATGGACGTGGACCAGTGGCTGACCACGCTCTACCCGGCCTCCGGCAGCGGACGCTGGGGGGCGCTGGAGCCGGACCGGCTGGGCGAGCACCTGGTGGCCACCCAGTTACAGGAGTGGCCCGACCTGCTGACCGAGCCACTGGCCGCCGCCACCCCCGCCCAGCTCCACCGGGCCTTCCACGTACTGGCCAGGGCGGGCGTGCATCATGCCTCCGCCCGTGCCGCACTCCGTCTCCAGGTCGTCGAGCGACTGTCGCGTACCGGACCCACGGCCCTGGCGGTGGCGCTGGAGTCGGAGGCACCCGAGTTCCTGATCGAGGTGCTGGAGGAAGGGGTCGAAGGCGCGGCCGCCGACCCGGAGACACTCGCGGAACTCGCGGAGGCCTTCCCCGCCACCGCGCCCGAACTGACCATACTGGCGGAGCGGGTCACCCGCCTGGAGCGAGCGGTGTACCAGCGCCTGCTGACCGCCGGTGTGGGCGACTATCTGGCGCGGCTCGCCCGGACCACCAGACGGCACGCCGAGCAGCTGCACGTACTCGGCCGCGCCAACGAGGCGCTGGCCGCACAGTCCGAGGCCGTCGACCTCTTCCGGGAACTGACCGGCGGAGCCCAGGGGAGAGAGACCCGGCCATGACCGCCTCCGACTACGAGTCCGAGTTCGCCGCCAGTCTGACCGAACAGGCCGCGTACCTGTGTTCGCTGGGGCGCTTCGCGGACGCCCTGGAGCCATCCACAGAGGCGTGCGAGATCTACGGGCGCGTGGGAAAGACCGGGGAACCGCGCGGTCGGGCGGAGGCCTTCACCCGCCATGTGATCATCCTCGCGCGGCTCGACAGGATGGACGAGGCCCGCTGGTGGGCACGCCGGGCCCGGAGGGAGTGGCACGACCCGCGGTCGCCGGAGGGGCACCGCGCCCGCAACCGGATGCTCGTGGTACGCACCCTGCATGTGATCTCCACACTCCAGATCCTGGCGGGTGAGGACCGCCAGGCGGCGGACACGGCCGAGGACGCGCTCGCGGTCGTCCCCGGGTCCCGGATCGGTGAGCGCGGGCCGAGCGAGCTGCGGCTCCAGGTACGGCTCCTCACCACCAGGGCGATGGCGCTGGCGGGAGCGGGACGACCGCGGCAGGCCGCCGAGGCCGCGGACGAGGCCCTCCGGAAGCTGGCGAACCTCGCGGAGGCGGCGGAACTGTCCGGCGCTCTCCAAAGCCTCGCCCATCCCGAACGGGAACAGCGGCCCTCCCCGCGGCTGCTGCTCACCGGACTGGAGACCACCCTGTCCGAACTCGCCGGCATGCGGAGCGCCGGTGTCACGGCGGGCGACTCGGTCCAGCTGCACCGACGGCTCACACGGAATCAGCACGAAGCCGCCCGGCCGTCCCTGCTGACGGCGCTGGCCACGCGTTTCACGCAACTGAGCACGGAAGGACGGGACGAGGAGGCATCGGACGCGCTGACCGAGGCGATCTCGACGGCCCGTGCACTGCTCAACGACGGGGACCCCGGTTACGGCCGTCATGTCACCCGTGTCATGGACGACATCGGCAGGTTCCTGTGGAGCCGTCTCGATGAGGAGAGTCCCGGTGGGCTCGATCAGGTGGTCGATGTGATGAAGCTGGCCTTCGACGGCTCGGCCGAGGCCGGGGACGCCGGCCGGACGGAGGTCCTGATCAACCTGGGAAGCGCGCTCCTGACCCGGTACGAGCAGCGGGCGGAGAGCCGGGACCTGGACGAAGTGATCTATCTGCTAAGGGAATCGGGGCAGCATTCGCAACGATCCGGGCTTCGGTGGGACCTCGCTCTGCTGGCCTCGCGAGCACTCACATACCGCTACGACCTGACGGGAGACCAGACCGATCTGGACGAGGCGATCGAGCACGGTCTCACCGCCATCGCCACGGCCGGGCCAGGCCCCGGCGCGGATCCCTCCGGAGGGCTGCGCGCGGGTGCCATGTCGGATCTCGGCACGATGCTGCTGCATCGGTACGCCACCGTCGGCACCCCGGGTGACCTGGAGGCCGCGCTCACGCTGATCCGTCGCTCCCTGGACGCGCTCGGCAGCCGGCATCCGCGGCGCGCGCGGTCCCTGGTGAACCTGGGCAGCGTGCTCTGCGCCCGGTACGACCTCACCAGGGACCTGGGAGATCTCGACCAGGCGATCGACGCCACCCGCGAGGCACTGACGGACGAAACCCTGCGGATCCGCGCGCTGGAAGTGCTCGGTGCCGCGTTGGTCAGCCGGTACCGGGCATCGGGCAGGTGGCCCGATCTCGACGAAGCCGTCACCACACTCCGGCGACTGATCTCGGAGCTCCCCGGGGAAGGCGAGGCGAGAGCCGCACACCTGGCCGAGCTGGCGTTCATCCTGCGACTGCGCTACGACCGCACGGGGGATCCCGCCGACTTGAGCGAGGCTCTGGCGGCGGGCAGGGAAGCCGTCGGACTACTGCCTCCTCACCATCCTCACGCGGCATCGGCACGGCTCCATCTGACCGGCGTGCTCAGCGCCTTGTACTCGCACTCCGGTGACCCGGGCCTGCTGGACGAAGCGGTCGCCCTGGCCGGGGAGACTGTTTCCCAGGCCCCCGAGACCGCGCCGGACAGAGCCGAGGCCGTGGCCGGCCTCGCCCGCGCGCTGGGCACCAGATGGCGCGCGCTGGGCCGGAAGGAGGATCTGACCCGGGCCATCTCCTGCGCACGGCAGGCCGTGGAACACCTGCCGACGGGCCATACCACCCGCTCGGAACTCGTCGGTCTGCTCGGCGAACTCCTCCGGCTCGGGGTGGAACACGACGCCGACCACGGAATGCTGGGTCAGTCGATGAGCCTCGCCTTCGAACACGGCTCACCGGGGATCACGCTCACCGATGTGATCGATGTCCTGCGCGGTGAAGCCACCACGCCGGACGCGCTGCCTCTCGAGCGGATCCGCGCGGCCGAACGTCTGGGACGGCTGGCGATGACAGCGGATCAGCCGGACGTGGCCCTCGAAGGCTACGGCTTGGCGATCGACCTGCTGCCGCTCGCTCTCGCCGCCCGCCGCGACCTGCCGACCTGGCGCGGTGGCACGGAACCGGGCGACATGGACGAACTCGTCAACGACGCGGCCGCGGCCGCGATGGCCGCGGGACGACCGGACCAGGCGGCCGTCCTGCTGGAGCGGGGACGGGTGGCACTGCTCTCCCACTCGCCGGGTCCCGACCGGCTGCTGGAGCAGGTCCGGAAAACCGCCCCCGAACTTGCCCACAGATACGCGGAGTTGAGCGACCGCATGGCCCAGGCCGAGGCGGTGGACAGCGAGCACAGGGCCCTCGCGGCGGAGTGGACGCAACTCCTCCGGAGCGTGCGCACGCTACCGGGCCTGGCCTCCTTCCTGACCCGGCCCACGGTCCAGAGCCTCATGGCGCAGGCCGGGGACGGACCCCTGGTGATGGTCAATGTGAGCCGGTACCGGTCCGACGCCGTCATCGTCACCACCGATGGCGTGAGCGCCGTACCGCTGCCCGGCCTGCACCATGCGGAGCTGTCCCATCAGCTGGACCGCTTCCGCTCCGCGCTGTCGAACAGATACGCCCCCATGGAGGATCACCTCAAGGCGGAAGGGCCGCTGAACGACGTACTCCACTGGCTCTGGTCGACCGTGGCCGCACCGGTGCTCGACGCGCTCGGCCTGCGGGACCCACTCCCCGGCGCGCCCCTCCCGCGCCTGTGGTGGATCCCCACCGGGCTCCTCGGCCTGTTCCCTCTCCACGCCGCCCAGGACAGGACGCTGACAAATCCACCGTCCCCCGGCGCGTCGCCCCTGAGCGCGCTGGACTGCGTCTGTCCCTCCTACGCGGTCACCGTCAGCGCGCTCGCGACCGCCCGCGCCGCGCCCCACGCTCCTCCGTCCGCCCTCGTGGTCGCCCCGACGGGCAGCCCAAGGGTCGCGGACCTGCCTCACGCGCGGCGGGAGGCCAACGAGGTACGGGACCGCCTGCGCGCCGCGCGGCTGCTCGCCGGCACCGAGGCGACCACGACCGCGGTACTGTCCCGGCTGGCGGAGGCGTCCGTACTGCATGTCGCGGCCCACGGGGTCATGAACCCGGGCTCCCTGCGCACCGGCGGGCTCGAACTGGCCGATGGTCTGCTCACCACCACCGCGCTGCGCCATGCCCAGTCCCCCGCCCCGCAGCTGGCGTTCCTCTCCGCCTGTCAGACCGTCCCCTACCCTCCGGCGGAGACGGAGACCCCCTGGCAGGCGGTGAGCCTGGCCGCGGCCCTGCACCTGGGCGGTTACCGGCACACCGTGGGCACCCTCTGGGAGGTCGAGGACCGGATGCACGCCGACATGTCGGCGCTGTTCTACGAGGCGCTGGGCGCGTCGGGATCCGTCGACACGGACGACTCTCCCCGGGCCCTGCACCACGCCGTGCTACGCGTACGGGCACGCTACCCGCACATCCCGTCCCTCTGGGCCGCGCACATCCATGTGGGCCCCTGACCGCGGCGGGCTCACGCGTCGGCGGGTCCGAGGTCAGGACGGGTCCGGCGGGGTCGGGGGCGAGCGCGGCGCCACCACTGCCGGTATCTGGCTCTGCCACTGCCATGTCGACGACCACATGGACGAGGGAACGCTCACCCGCTACCAGGTCCGCTGACCCGTCACAGCGGAGGCGGTGGAGGCAGTGGAGGCGGTGGTCATCGGACGTCCGGCGGCAGGGCGGGTGTGTCGCGGTGGGGAGCGGTCCAGTTGCTGAGGAGTTGGAGGGCTTCGGCGGTGGGAGACCCGGGTTCGACGTTGTAGACGCACATGGTCTGGTCGGTGTCACCGGGTGCCTGGAAGGACTCGTAGGAGAAGTGCAGGTCGCCGACGAGGGGGTGGTGATACCGCTTGGTGCCGTGGGTGCGGCGCAGAACGCGGTGGTCGTTCCACCAGTCGCTGAACTCCGGCGAGCGGAGGGTGAGTTCGCCGACGAGATCGGCGAGCTGCCGGTCGTGGGGATAGCGGCCGGCTTCGAGGCGCAGTATGGCGACGGTCTCGGCGGCGATCCGGTCCCAGTCGCCGACCCGGTCGCGGGCCGCCGGGTCCAGCAGGTAGTAGCGGGCGAGGTTGCGGCGGGTTACGGGGAGAGCGTCGAAGTCGGTCAGAATCGCGCGGGCCAGGCGGTTGGAGGCCAGGACATCGGTGCGTCGCCCGAGGATGAAGGCGGGCACGTGATCGAGGGTGTGGAGCATGAGGTACAGGCCGGGACGGACCCGCTGCGGGTTGCTGGGCGCGCGACGTGCCGGGGTGGGGCGTGCCAGGAGGTCCACGAGGTGTTCGCGTTCCGCCGCGTCGAGCCTGAGCGCTCGGGCGAGGGCTTCGAGCACCTCGGGAGACGGGTTTCCGCCACGGCCCTGTTCGAGGCGGGTGTAGTACTCGGTGCTGACTCCGGCCAGACGGGCGACCTCGTCACGGCGCAGCCCCGGCACCCGGCGCGCACGCCCGTCGGCGGGCAGTCCCGCCTGGTCCGGAGTGATCCCGGCACGGCGTGTGCGCAAGAAGTCGGCCAGCTCGCTGCTGCGGTCCATACACCCAGTCTGAGGGTGCCGCACGTGCCGTGTTCAGCGCGGGGTGGCCCTGTCGGTACCTGTCTCCCGCGTACCTGCCCGCGCGGGGCCCGCTCGGTGCGGATCTACGGGGGTGCCGCGGTGGTGTGCTGGATGTGGGGCCGGTGAGAACCGGTTCCGGTTCTCCTCCCTTCACTCCTGGAAGAGGTACATCATGTCGACGGAATCTCCTGCCCAGCCTCTGACCGCCGAGTCTCTGGCCGCCCAGCCTCTGGCCGGCCGGGTCGCTGTGGTCACCGGTGCGTCGAGCGGTATCGGCGAGGCGTCGGCCGAGCACCTGGCGGAGCTGGGCGCCGCCGTGGTGGTGCTGGCACGGCGCGCGGACCGGCTGGACGCCCTGGTCGCCCGGATCCAGAAGGCCGGCGGCACCGCGGTGGCCATCGCCGCGGACGTGACGGAAGCCGCTGCGGTGCAGGCGGCGGCCGACCGGGTGGCGGCCGAGCTGGGCGGCGCGGATCTGCTGTTCAACAACGCGGGTGTCATGCTGCCCGCCCCGGTCGAGGAACGGTCGGCGGACCAGTGGCAGCACCAGATCGACCTCAACATCACCGGGCTGATGAACGCCATCGGCGCCTTCACACCCCAGCTCGTGAAGGCGGCGGCCGAACGCGGGGTGGCCGACCTGATCAACACCTCGTCGATCGCGGCACAGAACATCTTCCCGAACTTCGCCGTCTACTCCGCCACCAAGGCCTACGTGACCCACCTCTCCCGCCACCTGCGCGTCGAGCTGGGTGCGAAGAACGTACGTGTGTCCGCGATCGAGCCGGGCATTGTCGGCACCGAGCTCCAGAGCCATGTCACCGACGACGGCGCACTTGAGTGGCTGGAAGGCTCGAAAGAGACGATGGAGTGGCTCACGCCCCAGGACATCGCGCGGACCATCGGGTTCATCGCCGGCCTGCCGCCGCGGGTGAACCTTCAGCAGGTCACGATCATGCCCACCCGTCAGTCCAGCTGACCGCTGACCGCTGACCGCCATGCACCGTGCGCCTCGGACTCCCTCTCCAGCTGCCGGAAGGCGAGTCCCGAGGGGCCGAAGCGCCGGGAGACGGTGTTCAGCCGATGGGTCGGATACGCGTTCGCCCCCCACGCCCCGGTCGTCACGCGCTCCCGCCACTCCTGCCGCTCCCGCCGCTCCTGTCGGCGACGCCCGCGCGGTAAGCGAGGACGACGGCCTGGACGCGGTCGCGCAGACCGAGCTTGGTGAGAATGCGCGAGACATAGGTCTTCACCGTCTCGCCGCTGAGCACCAGCTCGGCCGCGATCTCCGCGTTCGAGAGCCCTCGGCTGATCAACCGCAGCACTTCGTGTTCACGCGGGCTGAGCACCTTGAGCCGCTCCCGGTCGGGCGAAACGGCCGGGGCGGAGGGACGCACCCGGTCGGCATACGTACCGATGAGGGTGCGGGTGACAGCCGGCGCGAGCAGGGCCTCTCCGCGCGCGACGGTACGGATGCCCTCGACCAGTTCCCTCGGTGGCGCGTCCTTGAGCAGGAAGCCGCTGGCACCGGCGCGCAGGGCCTCGTAGACATACTCGTCCACGTTGAAGGTCGTGACCACGAGGATCTTCGTACGGTGGGCGGACTCCGGTCCGGCGAGGTGGCGGGTGGCCTCGATGCCGTCGAGCAGGGGCATGCGGATGTCCATCACGACGACATCGGGCCGCAACGCCTCGGCCGCCTCGATCGCCGCACGTCCGTCCGCGGCCTCGCCCACGACCGTGATGTCGGGCTGGGCGGAGAAGATCGTGACGTAGCCGGTCCGTACGAGTGCCTGGTCCTCGCAGACCAGTACCCGGAGGGGAGCCGGCGGAACGTCCGTCCCGGCAGGTCCGGCAGGTCCCTCCGGGGTGGGCGGGGTGGGCGGGGTGCTCATACGGAACCCCCGGTGGGTATACGGGCTCCGACGGCGAACCCGCCGTCGGGCCGGGACTCCGCCGTGAACCGGCCACCGAGCATGTCCACCCGCTCGCGCAGCCCACCCAGCCCTCGGCCGCCCGCCACGTGGCCGCCGCCCGGCACATGGTCGGCGACCCGCGCATGGTCGCCGACCGGCCGTGGCGCGGCCCCGGCGGCGCCGCCGCACGGTCCCTCGGTGGTGATCGCGATATCCATGTGATGGTGACCGTAGTGGACGCGGACCAGCGTGGGCCGTCCGGCGGCGTACTTCACCGCGTTGGTGAGCGACTCCTGTACGACGCGGTACACCGCGAGTTCGGTACCGATGTCCAGGGGAGCCCGTTCGCCGTCCTCGACGAATTCGACCGGCTGCCCCGCCAGCCGGGTCTGCTCGACCAGGTCGGACAACCTCCCGTGCGCCGGGGCCCGTTCACTCGGAGCCGACTCACCGGTGGCCTCCAACACGCCGAGCAGATAACGCAGTTCCGCCAGGGCACGGCGGCCCGTGCCGCTGATCGCGGTCAGGCCCTCGGCCAGCCGGTCGGAGGAATCGGGTGAGGCGGAGAGGAACTGTGCGGCATCGGCCTGGACGACCATCGCTGTCACATGGTGGGTCACCACGTCGTGCAACTCCCGCGCCAGGCGCGCACGTTCCTCGGCGGTGGCCGCCTGTGCGGCGAGCCGTCGCCGCTCCGCCTCGTCCGCGCGACGCCCCCGCACGAACGCACCCACCCCCCAGAACACGGCGAGCGCCAGGAAGTAGACGGCGTAGTCGACGAAGTCCGCCGGGGAGCCCAGCCGCCACAGGACGAGCGCGAAGACCACATACGCCGCCAAGGCCGGCACCGGCAGCAGCAGCCGCCACCGATCCTGGTGGGCGCCCACGGAGTACAGCGCGGCATACAGTCCCAGGCTGCCGACGTTCGACGGATAGGCACACGCCTGATGGGTCGTGAAACAGAGGCCCACCAGCGCCAGACAGATGGCCGGCGCCCTGCTGCGCAGGGCGAGCGGGAGGGTCTGTCCCAGGGTCAGCAGAACACTCGGGGCATCGGCCTGCCGGACGGGCAGGTCGCCGAACTGGGCCCCGACGCTGTCGAGCGGCGCCGCGAACGACAGCACGGCCATCACCACCGCGGACTCAAGGTCGCGTGTGGCCGACGGCCGCGTGCGCCACCAGACCGCCAGGCGGCGGCAGCGCTCGGCCACGGTCAGCAGCAGGTGGGAAACGCGGGTGACGGCCCGCGGGCGGGGCGGCGGCCTGTCGATTCTCACTACGTCCTCGCGGGCTTCGGGATCGTGCGTCGTGCGGAGCGTATCCATGTGCCAGGGGTCCCGGTGTCCCCCGTAAGAGGACATCTCACGGAGCTCGCAGGGGGTGTGGCTCCGACGGGGGACAGCCGCCCTCGGGAAGTGTCCACTCGGCGGTGACGATCCACTGTGCCTCCGGCGCCTACCTTTCCGGCACCGGACACCGGTGCGGTCGCACCGGGCCACGAGGAGGACACCGTGACACCGCGGAACAAGGATCAACAGCCGTCGGCAGGGGACGACTCCGCACCCGCACGACGTGAGGGACCAAAGACGGCGGGTGCGCGCCGGTGGGCGCGGTCTCCGTGGGGCCGGCCCGTAGTGGTGATCGTCGCCCTGGCGGTGTTCAGCGTCCTCGCCGGGCTGGTCAACAGCGTCGCCGACGCGACACCGGTGACAGGTCTGCTGTTCGGTGTGCTGACGGCCGCGCTGGGCATCGGCCTCTACCGCTGGCTGGTACGGCGTCTGGAGGACCGCGATCCGCACGAGCTGCGGGTGGCGGACGCACGGTCCGGAGTGCGGCAGGGCGCGCTGACAGGCCTTGGCGCCTTCACCGTGACGATCAGCGTCATCGCGATGACCGGCAGCTACCACGTGGTCGGCTGGGGATCGTTCGGCGGCGCGCTGACAACGCTGGGACTCATGTGCTGCGTGGCCGTCACGGAGGAACTCATCTTCCGGGGCGTTGTGTTCCGCTTCCTGGAGGAGCACGCGGGTACCTGGGGCGCGATGGCCGCGTCAGGGCTGATCTTCGGTCTCGTACACCTGGTGAACCCGCAAGCCACGGTCTGGGGCGCTTTCGCCATCGGTATCGAGGGCGGCCTGCTCCTCGCCGCGGCCTACGCGGCGACGCGCACCCTGTGGCTGCCGATCGGCCTGCACCTGGGGTGGAACATGGCGGTGGGCGGCATCTTCGGCACCACCGTCTCCGGCTCCGCGGCCGGCCTCGGCAGTCTGCTGGAAGCAACGGTCAGCGGCCCGGAGGCGATCACCGGCGGCTCGTTCGGCCCGGAAGCGGGCGTGGTCGCGATCCTGGTCTGCCTGATCCTCACGGCCCTCTTCCTGCGCCACGCCGGGCGCCGGGGCCGCCTGTACGCGCGAGGCAGCACCCCGCTCCCGACGGCCGCGCGGGGCTGACCGGCCGGACCGGGCCGGCCAGGCCGACCGGGCCGGCCGGCGAGAAGCATCGGAGCGAGGCACATCGGAGCGAAGACCGGCTCGCCCAGGCTTTCCCCTCCAGGTCCCGGCGCCGCCGTCGATTTTCAGGCTCCGGCGCCGCCGTCGACCGGCACGATCGCGCCGGTCACCATCGACGCTCGGTCGCTCAGCAGCCACGCGGCCACTTCGGCGACCTCGCGGGGCTGGGCCATGCGGCCGAGCGGGATGCTCGCGTTGATGCGCTCGACGACACCGGGGGTCGCCGCCTCCCACGCGTCGATCATCTCCGTCGCGGTGCCGCCGGGGGTGATGCCGTTCACCCGGATGCCCTGCCGGCCCCAGGTCACGGCCGCGGTCTCGGTGATGCTGTTGAGCGCGCGCTTCATGGCGCCGTACGCGGGGAGTTCCGGGTTCGCGCGGCGGCTGCCGATGCTTGAGGTATTGACGATCGCTCCACCGCCGCCCCGGCGCATGAGCGCGGCCTCGGCGGTCATGGCGGTCCAGTGCGAGCGGAAGTTCACCGTGAACTGCTCGTCGACGTCCTCGTCGCTCGTGTTGTCGAGCGGGCCGGGCTGCTGGATCGCCGCGCCGTTGTTGAAGGCGCCGTCGAGCCGTCCGTGCAGTTCCTCGACACGGTCGACCGCCGCGCGGATGCTCGCACGGTCGGCGAGGTCCAGGGTGACGGCGTCGGCGACGCCGTCGTCGGCGCGGATCTCGGTGACGATCCGCTGGAGGGCGTCGGTGCTGCGCGCGGCGAGCACGACGGCGGCGCCCTCGGAGGCGAAGAGCCGGGCCGCGGCCGCCCCGATGCCCCGGCTGGCGCCGGTGATCAACACAACCTTGCCGGTGAGCAGGCCGATGGGTGCGATGTCGGTGTTGTTTGTCGTGTCGGTGTTGTTCGTCATGACGACAGTGTCAGCGGGGCCCGAGGCCGGATGCAGGCACAGGCGGTACCAGGATCCGTCGCCGCGCGGCGTGCAGACTGGGGGTATGGACAAGCAGGAGCTCGGTGCGTTCCTCCGTAGCCGTCGCGAGCGGCTCCGGCCGGAGGACGTCGGCCTCCCCTCGGGCTCGCGACGCCGGACACCTGGTCTTCGCCGCGAGGAGGTGGCGGTCCTGGGCCACATCTCCACGGAGTACTACGTCCGGCTCGAGCAGGGCAGGGCGCCACGGCCGTCGGGCGAGGTCCTCGCGGGGATCGCGGGCGCGCTGCGGCTCACGGACGCCGAGTCCGATCATCTCCACGTCCTCGCGGGCACCGCGCCCAGCCGTACGGGACTGCACCGGCGCGACGTCCGCCCGAGCATCCTCGCGCTTCTTGAGCGGCTGCCGCAGACGGCCGCCTTCGTGGTGTCCGCCGCGTTCGAGGTGCTCGCGTGGAACGATCTCGCGGCCGCGCTCATGGAGGACTTCGCCGAGCTCGCTCCGGAGGACCGCAATCTCGCGCGTCGGGCATTCCTCGGGTCGGCGGGCGCCGCCGATGCGACGTTGTACGGGGTCTCCGACGCCGCTGAATTCCGGCACCACGTCGTCATGCGGCTCAGGTCAACCCGCGCCCGATACCCGTCCGACCCCGCGGTGACCGGCCTCGTCGACGAACTCCGCGACGCCAGCCCCGAGTTCGCCCGGCTCTGGGAGCGGCACGACGTGCAGGCCGCGCCGGTGCTCACGAAGACTTTCCGTCACCCGGTCGTCGGGGAGATCACCGTCGACTGCGACTCGCTCACGCTCACGGACCGCGACCAGCACGTCGTGCTCTACAGCGCGCCGCCAGGATCCCCCGGCGCCGAGGCACTGGCTCTGCTGAATGTGCTTGGCGCCGGGGCGCGTGAGTATCTGCGGTAGCTTCGCGGTCGGCCGCGGCATGCGGCGCAGAGGTGTGCGGCGGCAGGGCGTGCGGCGGCAAGGGCGGCCTCGGCAGGGACGCGAAGCGGGCTGTGGAGCGCGCGAAGCGGTTGTCCCGCAGGTGAACCCGCTTGACCTTGACACACTGACAAGGTCTTCACTGTGTCAAGGAGGTGGTCCTGATGACCCTGCCGAAACAGGACACGAATACGATTCGAGCTCTCCAGGGGATGGAGGACAGCCGCTCGTCAGTGCGGCTGCGGGCAGCGCTGGCGGTCGGCACGACCCCTGATCCGCGGTTCATCGGCAAGCTCATCGAGCGATGCGCGACCGAACCTGAGTTCTATGTGCGCGAAATGCTCACGTGGGCGCTCACCCGCCACTCCGCAGCGATGACGGTCCCGGAACTTCTCGATGAAGTCCGCTCCGAGCGTGCGCAGGCACGAAGCCAGGCGTTGCACACACTGTCCAAGATCGGGGATCGGCGAGCATGGCCGGCGATCACACGGGCGCTTCTGTCCGACGCCGACGATGAGGTGGCGCGGAGCGCTTGGCGGGCAGCGGTCGTGCTCGTACCCGGAGGTGAAGAGCCCGAGTTGGCCGCGGTGTTGTCGGCACAGCTCGGACGCGGCGAACGTGAGACACAGCTGAGCCTCAGCCGGGCGCTGATCGCGCTCGGTGAGGTGATTCTGCCAACTCTGCACGCTGCGATGGCGGATCTCGACCCTCGCGTTCGCGCGCACGCGATCGCCACGGAACGGCTGTTGCGCGACCCGGATGCCGGATTCGAGTTCGCGATCGAGGAGGCGAAGCGTGTCGTAGCCCTTGGCAGAACCAACCAGGAGGGGTGACAGGCCGTGTTGATCGGTGATGTGGCACGACGGTCCGGGGTCAGCGCCCGCATGCTCAGGCATTACGACTCGCTCGGCCTGGTGCGGCCGACGGGTCGTACCGACGCCGGCTACCGTGACTACTCCAGCGAGGACATCCAACGGATCTTCCATATCGAGAGCCTGAGGTCATTGGGGCTGTCGCTGCGTGAAGTCGGGCGCGCGCTCGATGATCCCGGCTTCACGCCCTCGGAACTCGTCGGCGACCTCATCCGTCAGACGCGGGAACGCATCGCACGTGAGACGGAGTTGCTCACTCGACTCCGTCGGATCGGTGCCGCGGAACCCGCCGGCTGGGAGGACGTCCTCCAGATCGCCGCGCTCCTCCAGGCGTTGGGGTCAACGAACGCCGGGAAGCGCCAGCGCGCGGCCTTGTCCTCGGTCGAAGAAGTTCCGGTGCCGGTGGAAGCACTGGTCGAGGCAGCGCTGAGCGAGACGGACCCGAATGTCGCCGGAGCGCTTCGATGGGCCTTGGCGCGATCGGGCGACGGCGGATGGGCACTGCTGGCGGAGGGCCTCGGCTCACCAGTACCCGAGGTGCGGAAACGTGCCGTTCAGTCCATCGCTGAGATTCCGGACGATGAGGCGACCGCGCTGCTGCGGAACGCCCTCGCGAACCCCGACCTTGTGGTCCGCAGGTACGCGGCTCTGGCGCTCGGGGCACGCGGAGTGGCCGACGCCGTCCCGACACTCATCGACATGGTCGTCGAGGAGACGAATGACGTCGACGCGGCCGATGCGCTGAGCGCGCTGGCGAGTCGTCCCGCGCTCGCGGATCAGATCGCTGCCAGGCTCGTCGACTGCCTCGCCCACGGCGCCGTTGGATCGTCTGCGCGTCGACGGCTGGCACAGGCGCTCGCGGATATCCCGGGAATCACCGCGTCACGTGCTCTCGCGGATCTGTCACACGACGAAGACCGTGCCGTTGCGCTTACCGCGACATACATCCTCGGGATGCGCAACGCACGATAACGGGTCTTGTTGCTGGTCAGGACGCCGCAGACATCCCCGAACCGGCCGAACCAGCCTGAGCCGCACACGACGATACGGTCCGCCACCGCCACAGCCAGGCGATGGAGTGCCGCATCCGGCACAGGACGCGCACAGCGCCCTGTGACATCGCCCCGTTCGCGTCGGGCATGCAGACTCCGCACCTGCACCGCTTCCTTGCGGCCGCCGAGAACAGCGGCACACCCACGAGTGCTCATCGCCCAGCGCGATGAGGCCTGCCGCCAAGGCCGGCGTCATCATCACGCGCCGGCACGCCGGGCCCGGCCACCGCACCCACGCACGCGGCGGTCGAATCGGACATCATCGCAGATCCAACCGCCACGACCGACACACTTTGCGGACACGGCCTAGGGTCTTTCGTTTGGATCTGGCTGGATCAGGGAGCGCCCGCCGCGGCAGTGGCTGGTGTCCGCGTGGTGCCGTGGATCGCAAGGCGGAGGAGGGAGTCCACGCGGAGCGTAGGCGACCGACGACAACGCGGCGAGGCGCGGTGCCAGGGCACGCGAGCCCAGCAAGATCCAAACGAGAGGCCCTAGCAGCCACCCGGTTCCGCGGTCCGGCGGCGGCCAGTCGGCGCAGGGCAGTTGGAGCGCGACACGAGTGCCGGGATGCTGTCGGCGTTCAAGACGTCGGTGACAGCGCGCAGGGGCAGTCCCTCGTCGAAGTGCAGTCGGACCAATTCGGCAGGCAGGTTAACGATCTCGCGCAGCGCCGGGGCGGCGGCGAGCCGGGGGTAGAAGTCGTCCGCGGACTCGTAGCTGGAGTACGACGCTTCCCAACAAATCCTCCAACCGGAGCAAGACCTCTTTCGCAACCCCGGACTGTCGGCGCGGTCACTCCTGCCACTGCGTCCCGTACCCCTCTTGTCAGTGGCTGATGCGAGGATCCCGGCGAACCTACGCAAGGAGATCAACATGGGCACCTGGGACACCGGCCCCTTCGACAACGACACAGCCGCGGATTTCGCCGACGCTCTCGACGACGCCGAGCCCGAGGAACGCGAAGCCCTGATCCGAGGTGTCCTCACCCGCACCGTCGACGCCACTGGCTACCTCGTGGAGGCGGAAGAGGCGGTGGCCGCCGCCGCATTGATCGCGGCGCAATGCCCGGACGGCGACCCTGTCGACATGCCCTACGGACCTCAAACACCAATGCCGACCTTCCCCACCGATCTTCGGACACTCGGTGAAGAGGCCCTCGCACGCATTGTCAGCGACGAGTCCGGGCCGGCCTCGAACTGGGTCGACCCAGATGACGAGAGACGATGGCGCGCACTGCTCAATCGCCTTCGCGTGGTACTTGCCCCACCGCCACCCACCATCCCGCTCTTTGACTTTGAGCCATGACACAGCGTCACCAGTCACAGAACTCGGGCCAGAACCGAGACTCGACAGCAGATGTTCAGCTCGACGGGAGGTACTCGTTTTTGTCTGGGGGGCGATGCTCACGAGACTGGACAGCGTCCGGCAGACACCCACGTCGGTCGTGACGCAGAGCCGTCAAGCCTGCTCCTTTCCTGGCGAGTGGCCGCCCGTGACGCGGCAACGCGATCGATCAGTTTTGAAGAAGCCTTTGTTACGGCTGTTTCCTAACATAAAGGTCGTACCCAGCGGATCGCACAGAAAGGCACCTCCGATGAAGGACCCCCAGAAGGCCACCACGGGCAAGGGCGGCCGTGCCTATGAGGGCTTCAGCGAAGAGGAACGCGCGGCGATGAAGGAGCACGCGCAGGAGCTCAAGGCGAACGCGCGCCGCGGACCACGCGGCAAGGTGGACGCGGAAGCCGCCGTGCTCGAGAAGATCGCCGAGATGCCGGACGCCGATCGCGCCATCGCCGAGCGACTCCATGCCCTGGTCAAGGCCGGCGCGCCCGAGCTCTCCCCGAAGCTCTGGTACGGGATGCCCGCGTACGCCAAGGACGGCAAGGTCGTCTGCTTCATCCAGTGCGCGGCGAAGTTCAAGACGCGGTATCTGACGATCGGCTTCAGCGACTCGGCGATGCTCGACGACGGCACCATGTGGCCGACCGTCTTCGCTGTGACGAAGCTGACCGCCACCCATGAGAAGACCCTCAGCGCCCTCGTGAAGAAGGCGGTGGGTGACAGCGCGGTCGCGTAGGCGCTGCCACGGCGTTGACCTCCGTCGTCCGCGGTGCTGTTCCGTCATCTGTGCCCCCCGTTACCCTCTTCTACCTTCTTCGTGGCCCGCAACGAGGCCTCCGGCCTTCGGGTCCGGCATGACTTCCCCCCTGTTGTTGATGATCCGGGGGGGCGTCAGGTCCGGAGGCATCGACGGACCGCTAATGAGGGGCTTGAGCACCGGCTTCACCCGAGCCGGAAGAGCTCTCCGTAACGTGGATGCGGCAGCTCGGTGCCCTGGCAAGGCCGGACGAGAGCGTGAGCGGAGGGGCTCGCACGTGATCGACACCGGCGAGATCGACGTCTCCTCGGCCTGGACGTCGCCAAGGGCGAACACCACGCCACCGCCGTCACCCCGGTCGGCGAGAAGGCCTTCGACAAGCGCCTGCCCAACACCGAACCCAGGCTCCGCGAGCTCTTCGCGAAACTCCAGTCCAAGCACGGAACGGTGCTGGTCGTCGTCGACCAGCCGGCCTCGATCGGTGCCCTGCCGCTGGCGGCGGCCCGGGACATGAGCTGCCCGGTCGCCTACCTAACAGGCTGACGACGCGGCGGATCGCCTGCCTCTACCCGGGGGAGGCCAAGACGGACGCGAAGGACGCGTTCATCATCGCGGACGCGGCCCGAGCGATGCCGCACACGCTGCGGACGACCGACGGCGAGGACGAGACGATCGCCGAGCTGGAGATGATCGTCGGCTTCCGATCCGCGGTGAACAGCCTTCCCAACGAGGTGACAAGCAGCTCAAGCGGGCTTTCTTTCTCTCCGCGTTCGCGGCCCTGGGCGACCCGGCATCCCGGACCTACGACGACAAGAAGACCGCCCAGGGGAAGCACCACACTCAGGCCCTGCTCTGCCTCGCAAGACGGCGGGCGGACGTCCTCTTCGCGACGCTCCGCGACGGAACCCTCTACGAGTCCCGTCCCGCCACGGCGACTTGAGATCTTCTTGTCCTGCGGACAGGTGCGTGATCAGCTTCGGAGATGGGGGCCGAGGAATCCACGCACATGAAACTCATCCACCGCTGGCTCGCCGGCGAGGTAATCAACAGCACCGTCGGCATCAAGGTGACCGGCGGCCCATTCAACGGACGGACCAAAATCGTCCAGCTCGATCAGGACGGACTTCCACCCGCACGCCTTCGTGCTCGCGGCGGCCTGGGGCAGACACCCGGAAACCCTGCTGCCTGGCACATCTACACAGCCGTCCATGCCCCCGATACTGCCGCAGGCTGGACCTACGGATACGCCGGAGCCGACAACGACTAAATCTTCCACCGAGGACCCCTCAGGCGCCCACACGGCTTGACCAAAGAGATAGGGGCCCCGAGGGCCCCACTGTCGGCGCCGCAGGAACCAGACCCCGAACTCGTGGGCGGAGCAGGCCTCTTGAGGTCGATGGTCGCGGTCCGTCCCTCGGCCGGGGTGGGTTCCCCGCGGTGCCTTCGAAGCGCTGGAACCCCCGGCCTCCGTGTCAACGAACCACTGGGTGCTCGGGGCACAGGCCCTGCTCCGGGCGGATGAACCCGCGCTGGCGAGCCGTGAACTTGTCGGCGACGACTTCCTCGCACACGGCGCAGCGCTCGCCATTCGACCCGCGCACCCCGGACTCGTAAGTCCAGGTGTCCACGGCCCCAGCGCGGCAGCGCCACTCCGAGCCGCTCGGCGTCCATCCCGGCCGTCACCTGTCACCTGTCAGCCGACAGCCGGCCTCCCGGGCGATCTGCCGTGCCAGAACGGGTTGTTCACCCTCGCCGACAGCCAGTGCACCGGCTCAGGCGACCGCGTCAGGTCAGCTCGTCTGCGAGCAGGTCCATCAGCAACCCGTCCTGCCAAACGCCGGTCCGATGGTCGCGCCAGTACGCTCGCATGATCCCTACGGGTTTGAACCCGACCTTGCTGTAGCTGCGGATTGCAGCGGTGTTGGCCGCGGCGGGATCGATGGTCAGCCGGTGATGGCCGCGTTCCTGCACCAGCCACCGGGCCAGCGTGCGCACGGTGTCGGCGCCAAGCCCCTTCCCGTGATGACTTGCCGTCAGGAAGATGTCGATCCCGGCACGGCGGAACTCGGGGTCGGTCTCTTCGTCGAACTGGACAGCTCCGATGACCTCACCCCCGAAAACGACGGCCAGCATGCCCTCATAGTCGTCCAGAGGCGGCCACCACGCCGCGACTTCCGGTTCTCTTACGATCCTGTCGAGGACTTCGGAATCGCCATCCGTCATCGTCCGCAGCACGACCTTGTCCCCATGCAGTTCCATGCCCTCATTCTCCCTCAGCGGTGAATGCGCCCTCAGAACCAGCATCCAAGGACCGTGGGCCGCGCACCGGACGGTGCGCGGCCCTGGGCGGGATCAGACGTCGATGTTCGACCCTTGAGGAATGGAGTTGAGCACGATGTCACTCAGGGTGACAACCTTGCCCCAATCGAAGGCGTACTTCTCGAACGCGCGGCCGGTGATCCCTCTCTTGAGGCCGTCCGTGATCAGCCAGATCGTGTCCGAGGACGGGGACGTGGCCAGGATGGCGCCCTCCGAGAGGGGGCCGCCGTCGGTGATGCTCTCGATGTCGATCACATGCTGCACGCCCGCGTAGGAGTTGAACAGGTTGAAGTACGTGGGCCCGCTGGGGATCGCCCGGCGCTTGCCATCGATGACGACGTAGATGGTGGCGCCGGTGACCGACTTGATGCGGTAGCCGTTGAGTTCCGGCCGGTCGGCCACCGCGGCCGTCTTCGCATGGACAGGCGCTTCGACGGCACTGAGTTCCGCGACCGTCTTCGCTCGGACAGGCGCTTCGGCGGCGCTCGCCGTGAGCGACGCTCCGAGTCCGAGCGGGACGGCGAGTATCAGGCTGACCGCGCCGAGTAGTACGCGTCGGCCGAGGCTGCTGGACATGGCTCCTCCAAGGAGTCGGGAGAGTTGGCGGGCCGCGGAGCGATTGGCTCTCCGCACCGGCGGCCCCGGACCAGGCTGGCAAAGGTCAAACGGGCTCTCCATCCCAATAAGTTGGGGTACAGCCGCTCACAGGAGGCATCACCCGCCCACTCCCGCCGGTTCGCATCGCCGGGCCGGCCAGGCAAGGCCGGGGAGCGCTGCGCAGCGCTCCCCGGCGGGACAGCGCTGGGGAACGCGGAAGGTGAACCACTCCGGGGCGGGCACTGGGTTCGTTCCCGCAGGCGCGGCTCGGTGTGACCGGCCTCGGGCTGTGGGGAAGAGGGCTACGGCGAGGCCGGGAGGGCTGTCGGCGAGCGCCCGGGGTCCGCTCTTGCGGGCCGGATAGAGATTCGGCGGGCCTGTACGCGGGAAGTTCCCGAAGCCGTCCGTGTCGTCGCCCATCGCGTACTGAAGGCGGTAGCGGCTCACGCCCTCTCCGGGCCGGGCCGCCGGGCCGGGCCGCCGGGACCGGACACCGGCCGGTTCCCGGCGGACCGGGTCGGCAGCGGGAGGTCTTCGTGGGCCCGGAACGCCTGGCACGGCACCTCGCCGCGTTGTCGGAGCCGTCCAAGTACGTCCGGTCCATCGACGACGCCGATCCTCCGCCTTGCGATGCTCCCCCGTAGCCTGAACGGCACGGGAGGTACCCCCTCCACCAGCCGCCCCGGGCTGATCCACGAAGCTCCGCCGGACAGGACCTAGCCGATCAGCGCTTGCCGGTCGCCGCGACCGTACCGCAGTTGCTCAGCGCCCCGAAACCGTAGAACGCGGTGAGGGCGGGGTTGCGGCAGAGCTGCGAACTCGCCCCGACGAAGGCGGCGTTGATGTTTGTATTCACGAGGCGTGCGGTCTCGACGACGACGTAGACCGGATGGATGTAGGGGAAGTCGGTGTTGAGCGTGCCCTGACCGGTGATGGGCGCCACGCCGTCCACCGGCACGAGCACGACTCTGCCGCGGGTGTCCGGTTGCACGCCGTTCATCTGGGCGATGTAGCTGGAGATCGAGAACGGCACGATGTGACCGGCGGCGGTCAGCACCGTGCCGTTGTTCTCGGGGACGGAGCCGCCGACACAGGCGCCGAGTTGGGCCTCGCTGATACCCAGCATCGAGAGCCACTCGCTCCGGGTGGCGGAGCCCGGCTGCGGCAGCAGCGGGTTCACCCTGATGCCGGCAACCTGGGTGGTCTGGCACGTGTAGATCTGCCGAAGCGCCGTCAGCGTGAAGGGCTGACCTCTGAGCGGGCTGTCGCCGCGGACGGCCGCGGTCACCCCCTCCACGCCGAACTGGATCCAGCTCAGATCCTGTGTGGAGGTGTCGAGGGGCCCGCGGGTGACCCCGGCGAAGTCCAGGCAGCCCGCTTTGGTGTCGATGTCCCTGCGCAGCGCGTCGATGCCGGCCGAGGACCCGTTCGGGCGGGCGATCTGGCAGTTGACGGGACGGAGCTTGATGATCGGCGAACCGCTCGACCCGTAGCAGGCGAAGTTCCCCTGGCCGAGGGCATCGAGCACGGGCGTGATCCTGTCCGCGCACACCCCGACGATCGGGGGGTAAGTCCCGGTCGGCGGGTCGGCCTGGGCCGGCGCGGCGATGGTCAGGCCCAGGGCCAGAGCCAGGGCCGTGGTGACCGCCGCACCGGCCGCCTTCGTCGCCCGTCCGACGTTCCTCAGGAAGTTCACGTGGTGCCTCCTTGTCTTGGGGTGCGCCGAAGTCGTGGGGCACTGCATGGCTGACGCGGTGCGTACGGTGGTGGAACCCCCGCGTGACGTCGGAACGCACCAGGCGAGAACACGTACCCCACGACCTTTCAGGGGTGCGGCCTACGGGCGCGGAAGCGAACGTGGCCGAGGCGCGGCCGAGGCGGCAATTCCGTCCGATGAGAGCGACAGCGGCGCCGACCGCGCTCCCGTGGCACCAGTCTGATGGGATTGCACGGCTGGTGTCGGTCGCGCTGGATCCGTACGAGCCGGTAATCCTCTGAATCAATGGGGGTGGCCCTCGGCCACGATCGTGGTCGAGGGCCACCCCCGTAACCGCACGGGCCACGGCAGCGGGCCGACGCCCGGCTGGACTGAGTGCTCGGTGCTCGGTGCTCGGTGCTCAACGCCTGGAGCTTGGACACGAAGACGTGCGCGGCGGTCTGCGTGGGGAGTTCGGCGGCCTCCCCGCCGCTGCCGACCATCACACCGCCGGGCGACGACGTCACACTCACTACCGCGCCGGGCCGCACCCCGGCACGCCGCAGGGTGTACATCAGCTGCGGGCCGCTCTGGTCCAGTCGCTCGGCGATGCGAACGCGCAGGAGGACCACGCCTTCCTCCTCGCGCTCCAGGACGGTGCGGAGATACATCTCCGTGGTGTCGATGGGTCCGGACATGCTGTTCGTCAGGCAGGGGTTTCGGCGGTGGCGGTCAGGACCGCGCCCACGGTACGGTCCGGATTCCGGCCGGCCCAGTGTGCTCCGACGAACGCCCCGTAGGACCAGCCCACCACCAGCGCCCGGCCCACACCCCTGACCGCGAGAACGGCGTCGACGTCCCGGACGGCCGCGTCGAAGGAATAGTCCGCCGAGCGCTTCGACTTCTTGCCGCGGGCCCGCTCGTCGTAGGTGATGTGCCGCCACCCGTGCCCAGTTCGGCGATGACCCGCCGCCAGTACCCCTGAGTGGCGAACTGGCCGTTGAGGTGGACCACCGGGACACCGGGACCGCCGGTGTCGGTGACCGCCAGGGCCGTATCGTCAACCGGCACCATGCCGGTCCACGTCGATTCGGTCGAGGAAGTGCTGTTCTTCGTCATGCGTTCCCCCCTGGTCGTGTCGGGCGTCTTGTACGACTTCCCCAGGACCCGCACGTGGACCGCAGGCCCTGGACCCGATGGGCCGTGGTGATGTCACTCGCAGTACACCCGCATCTGGTTCTCGGGGTCGTCCATGTCGATGGCGAGGTCGTCGAGGTGCTCGATGAGCTCCTCCAGATGCTGCGGCTTGAGCTCGTTGAGGTCGATCGGGACCCCTGCCTTGTCCAGCTCCGCGTTGATCTTGGTGAGCGCCTGCGGAGGGACGAGGGTCGTGAGCCGGACCCCGGCGCGCAGCAGTTGCAGTGGGACGCGGATGTTGAGCCGGAACCGCCCGTCGCCGCCGGAGTCGTCCGCCGCGTTCATCACCACGCGCAGGTACTTGGGTCGGGATTTCGGGCGGGACGCGGGTCCCGGTCCGTGCGGAGACTCGGGCTGTACTCGTTCGAGGGCGTCGATCAGCCGCTCGGCCTCGTCCGCGGTGATCTTGCCCTCGGCCAGCATCCGCAGGATCTGGCGGCGCTGCTCGTTCATGGGTTCTCCTTGCCCTGACGCGTCCGACGGCTCTGATTCACCCGACGGCTCTGATTCGCCTGACGGCTCTGATTCATCTGACACTGACCAGCACGGCCGTACGGCCCTGTTCGAACTCGAACCGGGTGCCGGGCAGCGCCCACAGCACCTGCCCCGCACCGCGCAGCGCGCCCACCGGGCTGACCCGGGTGGCGAGGCATACGGCCACTCCGCCCAGCACGGCGAGCAGCAGCAGCGGCGACAGCACCAGCACCACCGGCAGGACCGGGAGGTACAGCCACCGTCGGCGGCCGTCGGCGCGGCGGTGGCGTACCGTCACCAGCTGCGGGATCACCGGAACCCCTCCAGCTCGGCCAGCGCCTCCTGGGCGCTGATCTCCCCGCGCCGCAGGCGGTCGACGACGGCGGCGGCGCCGGTGGGTGCCGGGTCGGTGTCGACGAAGTCGAGTTGCCCGGCGATCCGGTTCAGCCGGGACTTGACCGTCGGGTAGCTCACCCCGAAGATCCGCTCCATCTCCTTGATCGAACCGTGCGACCGTACGAACGCGGCAACGAACACCTGGTCGTCGACGCCGAGCTGAGCCAACTGCGGCGGCTCGAACCGGCCCTCGATCGCGACGTCGCCGCCCGCGAGGCGGACCCGCTCGACCACGAACGGCTGTCCGCGCGTCAGATCCGTCAGTTCCTGCCAGTCCACGCTCGGCTCCCTTGCTCTCGGTGATGTGCTCGCCATTCATTTGTATCTTGATTTTCTTAAGACCACAACGCGCGAAACTTAACTTTTTCAACTTGATCTTCAATGATCAGGATTGTGACTCCGTACGGCCGACGGGTGGTCGGGCCGGGCAGCAATGGGGCCGCGCCCACGGGATCAGCTTGCGCCTGGCCCCACACCAAGTCCTTCACCGAACTCGACACCCACCGATCCGGCTTGACCTGAAGCCTGATTGAGGTCTTAACGTCACGGCGTGTTGATCACCGCCCGATGACAGGAGAAGACCTCTTGATCCTCGTGACCGGAGCCACCGGAAATATCGGAAGTGCCCTCTCGCGAGAGCTCCAGGCGTTCGGCGCCGGACCGTTGAGGGGTCTCACCCGTGACATCGCACGGGCCGCGTTCCCGCAAGGGGTCGAAGCCGTTGCGGGTGACTTCGCTGACACAGCGTCGCTGAAGCCCGCGTTGGAGGGGGTCCGCTCACTGTTTCTTGTGTCCCGCATCGGTTCGGACGCCGAGATCATCGAGGCGGCCCGGCGGGCGGGCGTGAAGCACGTTGTGCTGGTCTCGTCCATTGCGGTCCAGAGCCATCCGCATCTGGGCCCCGCCGACGAGAACCTGACTGTCGAGCAACTGCTCAAGGAGAGCGGCATGACGTGGACGATCCTGCGGCCGACGCAGTTCGCCTCGAACGCCCTGTGGTGGGCGGGAACGATCCGCGAGCACGAAACGGTCCGCGTGCCCTATGCGGACATCGGCCTCCCCACGATCCACCCCGCGGACATCGCGTCGGTGGCCCGGGTGGCACTGACCGAGTCCGGTCACGAAGGGCGGACATATGCGCTGACCGGTCCGGAGCGGATCACGGCCCGGCGGCAAATCGAGACCATCGCGACGGTACTGGGGCGAGAAGTGCCGTTCGCCGAGATCAGCCGCCAGGAAGCCCATCGTCGGATGGCCGTCTTCCTGGGCGACGAAGCCGCGGACGCGGTGCTCGACCTGACGGGAGGCGACGTCAACAGCGAGCTGCTCACGGTGCGCGACACTGTTCCCCAGATCATCGGTGCCCCGGCCAGGACGTTTCGGCAATGGGCCTCGGAGAACGCCACCGCCTTCCACTGAGCCCGCCCGATCCTGAGCACGTCCATCGGACAGCGACGTCAGGCGTTCACCGCCGCGGGAGGCCGAATGGGATTCCTCGCCACAGCGCGCGTACGTCGGAGGTACCGTCGTCGGCCACGTAGTCGCCCGGAACGGCCCAGACCCTCACCGTGGTGGCATCAGCGGTGACCGGAGGCCATCCCGGATCGCCGCAGGCCGCGAAGTCGGCCCATGCGCGAAGCATTCGGCGGGACAGCGCGCGGTCCTGCTCGTCGGGGATGCCATCGGGAATGCCGTCGGGGGTGCCACCGATGAGGAAGGCGGCGCCCTCCGCGTCCAGGTTGCCGAACGCGAACGGTATGTCGGCGGTGTGCCAGGGCCTGGCCTCGCCGCCCGGAGTCTCGCGTCTGCGGGCGAAACGGGAGAGATACGCTCGTCCGCCGGCTCTCGCGTGGTACTCGGCGAGCCGACTGCCGTACTCGCCGAACCGCGCGTCGCCGAAGAGCGCGAGGTATCGGTCGAGCACCGGAGCGTCGGGCGTCAGCGCACGGTAACCGGCGGCCAGACGGGCGGGGAGACCGAGAGCCTTGACGAAGTTCACGAGTTCCGGCTCCGAGGTGACCTCCCGCACGCCTCCGATCTCGTACAGGAACCAGTACTCCTCCAGGGTGTGGCACACCAGGAGGTCCACGTCGAGGGAAGCACCGGCAGCGAGCGCGCGGAGAGGATCCACGGGCAGCACATCACCGCCGACGACGGGCTGGAAGATGACCGGATCGTACGCCTGGACCGCCACCACGGGATCGTCCGCACACTGTCCGGCGACCTTGTCGGAGGCGGCCACCAGTTGCCCCGGCGAGGCGGAGAGCAGCCCGGCGCCCGTCGGGGCGACACCGGCCTCGGCCGCGATCCTCGACGCGATCGCCGCGGTGACCTCGACGGTGAAGAAGGCGTTGGGCGCGCTGTGGGTGATGGCCCTCCGGAACAACCCGCGCGCCTCTTCCATGGCCATCAGACAGGCGGCGGATCCCGCTCCGGCGGAGTGCCCGGCGACCGTGACTCTGTCGGGATCGCCGCCGAACACGGCGATGTTCTCCCGGACCCAGCGCAGAGCGGCCACCTGGTCGAGCAGTCCGCGGTTGTCGGGGAAACCCGGCACATGACCGAAACCCTCGAAGCCGACCCGGTAATTGCAGCTGACCACGACCACTCCGGCACGGGCCAGCGCGGCGCCGTCGAAGTCGGGCTGCGCGGAGGAGCCGAAAGTGTAGGCGCCGCCGTGGATCCAGAACAGCACCGGCAGCGGGCCACCGCCGTCCAGTCGCTCCCGTACCCACACGTTGACGGTGAGAATGTCCTCGTCCCCGGGGCGCCACACCGGTGAGCCGGGCAGCACGGCCGACTGCGGCGCGACGGGCCCGAAGTTCCCGCAGTCACGCGTCGCGCTCGGGTCGGCGACAGACCGCGGCCTGCGGAAGCGTTGGGAGCCGAAAGGCGGAGCGGCGTACGGGATTCCGAGAACAGCTATGACGCCGTCGACCGGTCGCCTGCCGCGTAGCCGGCCACTCGTCGTCCGGAAATCCGACCCTGCCCGTGACGTGTCCCCCATACGCCACAAGCCTCGCACAGCCTCCCGTGGTGCGGAGCCGTCGCCCCCCCCAGGCCGCGGGTCACCTCACCAGGTCGGAGCTCGAACGGCGGTGAGCCCTGATCCTGAATCGACGCCCGGAGCCTGACAACTCCCCGTCCGGCAGGTCGGACGCGCTCATCGATGGGGCAGGCTGTCCCTGCCTAGGCTTTACGGGCGAGCAGTCCAGGCTTTACGGGCGAGCAGCTGAATCTCCTGGAACTGCCGTCGGTCCGTCGGCTGAGGCTCGCGAACCATCCGGGCCACCTCGGCCAACCCGGACTCGCGCAGTGCCGTGGCGAGATGATCAGGCCACCATCGGTAGGCCGGCGCGACCGCGTGATCGAATACCTGCGTCGGATGGGACGGACCGGCGCTTGCGGAGAAGCCGACCAGAAGGTGGCCGCCTGGTGCCAGCACACGGTGGAACTCCGCCAGGATGGCGGGGAGTTCTCGCGGCGGAGTGTGGATGATGGACCAACGTGAGAGTACGCCGCCCAGTTCGCCGTCGGCGATGTTCAACGCGGCCATCGAGCCCACGTCGAACCGCAGGCCCGGGTAGGCCTGTCGAGCCAGCTCGATCATCGCGGGAGAGGCATCGACACCAAACGCCGTCAGCCCCAGCCCGTCCAGATGAGCGGTGACATGACCTGGCCCACACCCCAGGTCAGCAACCTGTCCGTCCCCGTCACCACTCGCACTGACGACCTCGGCGAAGCCACCCAGGATCGCGCGGTCCAGGGGTCTGTCACCCAGCGAGTCGCGGAACAGCTCCGCATAGGTGGGGGCAGCGGCGTCGTAAGCCTCGCGGGTGGCACTGAAGACATCGTGTTCGACCATGCTGGCGACAGTAGTTCCTGGTCCCGAGACGAGCCGAGAGAACTACGGTGACGCCTCGGCGGCGTTCAGCGCGGAATCACCCAGCCCGGCGCCCAGGTCCCGGTGGCGTCGTGGCCGGCCCCTGTGGCGGCGAGGTGGGCGCGGAGGGTGGCCAGCGCTGGGTGGGGGTTGTCGCGGTGCCGGAGGAGCGAGTGCGGGTAGACGGGGGTCGGGCCGGTCACCGGGATGCGGCGCAGGCCGTGGCCGGCGGGCCAGACGAGGCGGGTGTGCTCGCCCATGAAGGTGGCCAGGGCCGGGGTGTCGGCGATGGTGTCGAGCAGCGCGTCGGAGCCGAAGTTGGGGCCGGTCGCCTCGATGGTGAGGCCGAACTCGGCGACGAGGTCGTCGTAGTAGGCGGCCCACTCGGTACCGGGGACGATGCCGGGCATCCAGATCCGGTGCCCGGTGAGCTGAGCGAGGGGCACCGACCGGGCGCCCGCCAGCGCGTGGGCGGGGCCGGTGAGGAGCTGGAGCGGCTCGTCGAGCACCCGGACGGACTCGATGTCCGTGGGAAGAGGCCGGCCGGGCACGGCGACGGCGCGGAAGGACGCGTCGATCGCACCGGAGCGGATGGCGGCGACGGCCGTCTCGATGTCGAACAGCATCACCACGTCGAGGTCGATCTCGGGGTGTGCGCGGTGGAAGCCGCGCAGCAGTCCCGCCGCCGCGCCGCGCGAGGCGATCACATCGACACGCAGCGGACGCCGGCCGGCGCGCACGGACGCGACCGCACGCTCGGCGACGCGCAGCAGCTCGCGCGCGTGGGGCAGGAACGCCTGCCCGTCGATGGTGAGTTCGGCGCCGCGCGCGGTGCGGGTGAACAGCCGCACACCGAGGTTACGCTCCAGCGCGGCGACGCGTTTGGAGACGGCCTGCTGTGTGACCGCCAGCTCGGCGGCGGCCTCCCGGAACTGCCCCGCGTCGGCGGCGGCGACGAAGGTCCGGACGGTGTCGAGGTCCATATCGAAACCCTATGGGTACAACCGTTGGTTGTGGCCAGGCGGTCCTTCGGTTGTTTGATCCCCTGGTGTGGTGCTCGCTTTGATGCTTCCGATCGCGGATCGGTTGTGCGGGTGAGTGCTGAGGGGGCGGCGGGCATGAAGAGCGGGCACCAGCTGGGAGATCTGTCCGGGCATCGGCTCGGAGAGCTGCTCGGGCATCGGCTGGGAGCGCCGCGCGGGAATCGGCTGGGGCGGCGGTTCGGGTGGCTCTGGGGCGCGTACGGGACCAGCGCGCTCGGCACGTGGCTCGCCTTCGGCGCGTTCCCGCTGATCGCCATCCAGGTGCTGCACGCCGGACCGGCCGAGGTCGCCGCGCTCTCCTCCGTGGGGGCCGCGGTGGGTGCGGCCGTGGCGGTGCCGCTCGGCCCGTGGGTGGAGTTCCGCCGCAAGCGGCACGTGCTGATCGCGATGGACCTGGCGCGGTTCGCGGCGCTGCTGACGATCCCCGCCGCGTTCGCGCTCGGCGTGCTCACCTTCCTTCAGCTCCTGCTGGTCTCGGTCGTCGTCGCGGCGGCCGACATCACCTTCCGCGCCGCCTCCGGCGCGTATCTGAAGACGCTGCTGCCGGCCGAGGACCTGCTCGTCGCCAACGCCCGGTTCGAGTCCACGGCCTGGACGACCACGATCATCGGACCGCCGCTGGGCGGCGCGGCGATCGGGCTCCTCGGTCCGGTGGCGACGGTGGTGGCCGACGCGGTCAGCTACCTGCTCTCGGCCCTGGGTATCCGCGCGATGGGCGGGCATGAGCCGCGGCCCGAGCGCCGGGAGGCCACGCGCATACGGGTCGGCGACCTGCTCGACGGCTGGCGGTACATCCTCGCCGACGCGGCGCTGCGTCCGCTGTTCTTCAACACCGCCTTGTTCAACGGCCTGGTGATGGCGGCCTCGCCGCTGCTGGCCGTCCTGATGCTCGGCCGGCTCGGGTTCACACCGTGGCAGTACGGCCTCGCCTTCGCCGCGCCCTCGATCGGCGGGCTGCTCGGTTCGCGGCTGGCCGGTCCGCTCGTCACCCGGTTCGGGCAGCACCGGGTCCTGGTCGTGGCCGGGGCGCTGCGCGCGATCTGGCCCGTCGGCCTGGCCTTCCTGGGGCCGGGCACCGGCGGGCTGCTGCTGGTCATGGGTGTGGAGTTCGGGCTCATCTTCTGCTGCGGGGTCTTCAACCCCGTCCACGCCACCTACCGCCTCAAGCGCACCGCGACCGACCGGGTCGCCCGCACGCTGTCCGCCTGGGCGGTGACGACCAAGGCCTCGACCGCGCTCCTGACGGCCGGCTGGGGCGTGCTGGGCGCCCTGCTCGGCCCACGTACGGCCATCGGCCTGGCCGGCGTACTCCTGCTGGCGACCCCACTGCTGCTCCCCCGCCACGCGGCGGCGCATCCCTCCGAGCCGGAACCGGCACCGACCCGCACCTGACGGGCCGCCGGAGGCTACGCCGTGACGGAGGTCATGGCGGAGGTCATGGCGGGCACGACCCGGCGTGGGCACGACCCGGCATGGAGGCCGGCTGTCCAAAACTCGCCTGCCGGGACACGACCCATCGAGCCCATGTATGCGCCGCGTGACACCGCAGCTCATGGGGTCAGCGGTTCCAGGTAGCCGGCTTCGAAGCTGTCCGCCACCGTCCGCTTCCCGCTCACCAGCGGACGCACGGCATACGTGTCGCGGACAGTGAAGCGGTCACTGAAGTCTCCTCGACGAGCTTGAACGTTCCCCGCGACCCGAGTCCGGCTCCGGGGACGGCTCCGGCTCCGGATTCCGGTCACCGGTACCGGTTCTGGACGCCTCCGTGAGCACCTCCCCGGCCGCCGTCCGCACGTACAGCACCGACCGCCCGGCCCGCCGCCGCTCCACCAGCCCCGCGTCCAGCAGCACCCGCAGATGCCTGCCCACCGACCCCAGCACCTGCCCGGTCACGGCGACCAGCTGGGTCGTGCTCATGGGAGTCCCGAGCAGCATCAGCAATCCCGCCCGCGAGGACCCGATGAGCGCCCCGAGCCCGGCCGGGGCGGGCCGCCGGTCGTGGTCCTCGGCGAGCACCCCGAGACACGGGTAGACGACGGCGTACCGTTCCCGTCCCTCCCACGACACCCACCCGTTCTTCGGCGTCACCGGCATGAACAGCAGCTCGGCCCCGGCGGCGACCTTCCGCGGCGGATACGCGTTCACGTTGACCTGGAACCGGCTCTCCCCGAGCCAACGCGTCCCCGGTTGCAGCGAGTCCAGCACGGCCGCCCAGCCGCCCTGGCTCACCCGCGCGGTCCGCGCGGCCATGTCGGCCTCCAGGACGCGCCGCCGACGCTCCCAGTACGGCCGTACGGTCTCCTCCCAGACGTACGTCAGAAGCGCGGTCGCCCGCTCGGGCAGGTCGTCCCGCTCCAGGGCGGCGGGGAGCGGGCCCCGGAGGCACACGCGGAGGTTGGCCCGCGCCTCCTCGGGTCCGGCCGCCCGCACCCGGGCCACGGTCTCCTCGAAGCTCTCCCCCTCGCGCGAGGTGGGGCAGAAGAAGTCGGCGATCCAGGGCGTGCCGAGTGCCACCCGCGCGACCAGCGCGGCCACCGGGTCTGCCGCGAGGCGCGCGCGGTAGCCGGACAGGTGCGCGCGCAGCCAGGCCTCCTCGCCCGGATGGGCACCGGTCCCCACGTGCAGCAGCTTCAGGCTCGCGAAGGTCTCGGCGAACGGCGAGAGCACGAACCGGCTGCGGGCGAGGGTGTCGGTGCCGATCTGCCACAAACCCATGGGTACGACCTTCGGGTACGACCTTTCGCATGTCGGCGAAACAGTACACAAGGCCACCGGCCCGCTCCGAGACTCCTACGCATGCGCAGCTACCGAACCCTGTTCCGCACCCCGGAGTTCCCCCCGTTCCTGTTCTCCTTCGCCGCTTTCGCCGCGGCCCAGACGATCGGCGGCCTGGCCCTCGGCACGCTGGTCTTCCGGGCCACCGGCTCGCCGTTCCTGTCGGCGGTGAGCATGTTCGGCCCGCAGCTGGCGCAGTTGCTGGGCGGCGCGTTCCTGCTCTCGGGCGCCGACCGTCTGCCCCCGCGCGCCCTCCTGTCCGCCCTCGCCCTCGCCTTCGCGGCCGGCACGGCGGTGCTGGCGCTGCCCGGCCTGCCCGTCTGGGCGGTCTTCGCCGTCGTACTCCTGCAGGGCCTGGTCGCGTCGCTGGGCGGGGGCGTGCGCGGGGGGCTGCTGAACGAGATCCTGTCCAAGGACGGCTACGTCCTGGGCCGTTCGGTGTACAACATGCTCTGGGGCCTGACGCAGATGGCCGGTTTCGCGACGGGCGGCGCACTGCTGGCGCTCCTGTCCCCACGGACCTGTCTGCTCCTGGCGGCCGCGCTGTACGTGATGTCGGCCCTCGTCACCCACCTGGGCCTCACGGCCCGCCCGCCGCGCTCCACCGGCCGCCCGTCCTTCTCGGCGACCTGGCGTACCAACGCCCTCCTGTGGTCCTCACGCCCCCGCCGCCTGACGTACCTGGGCCTGTGGATCCCCAACGGCCTGATCGTCGGCAGCGATTCGCTCTACGTCTCGTACGCCCCCGAGGCCGCCGGCACGCTGTACGCGTTCGGGGCGCTGGGCATGTTCGCGGGTGACATGGCGGTGGGCCGGCTGGTACCGCCCGCGTTGCGCCCCCGCCTCGCGACCCCGCTGCGCCTGCTGCTGGCGGTTCCCTATTTGTTCTTCGTCCTACGGCCGGGAGTCGCGCTGTCGGCCGTGGCCGTCACCGTCGCCTCCGTCGGCTTCGCCGCGAGCCTGGTCCTCCAGGAACGCCTGATGTCCCTCACCCCTGACGACCTCGCGGGCCAAGCCCTCGGCCTGCACGCCACCGGCATGGCCGCCATGCAGGGCGTAGGCGCTGTCCTCGCGGGCACGCTGGCCCAACTGACGTCCCCGGCCACGGCGATGACGCTGATCGCGGCCGGATCGGTCACCGTGACCCTGACCCTCGCGGCGCTGGAAAGGCGCGACAAACGACAGCCGGAGGTCCCCGGTAAGCACCCGGGCGTCCCCGGTAAGCACCCGGGCGTCCCCGGTGAGCACCCGGGCGTCCTGTCGGAACCCACCGCCACGGACTAGCCTCGGGCTCCATGAGGCAAACTGTCCGACAGATGGTCAGCTCCGCAGAAAACGCCTCTGACCAGCGGGAACGAGGATTGTCCAGGCCCTTGTTCCCGCCCCGTCGGAGACACTTCAACCACGTGACGCGCGGCGCCCGATCGTCGATGATCCACCCGTGGCCATCATGAACATCGACAGGAATGAACCCGGCCCGTCCCCCCGCTTCTCCCTGAAAGCACTGGCCGCGCTGACCACGCTGACCGGACGTACCTTCGGCGCGATCCCGCCAACTGCACTGGTACTGCTCGGCATCGTCAGCGTTCAGGTGGGCTCGGCGTTGGCCAAAAGCCTGTTCAGCGCGGTGGGCAGCTTCGGGACAGTCGCGTTACGACTGTTCTTCGCGGCAGCGGTGCTGATGCTGTTGTGGCGGCCGTCCCTGCGCATGGATCGTCGCACGTGGACAGTAGTGCTCAGCTACGGCGTGATTCTCGGCTCGATGAACCTGTGCTTCTACGAGGCGCTGGCCCGGCTCCCGCTGGGGATCGCGGTGACCATCGAGTTCCTGGGGCCGCTGACAGTGGCCCTGGCCGGGTCGAGACGATGGCTGGACGCTTTCTGGGCCGTGCTCGCGGCAGGCGGTGTGGTCCTGCTGCTGGAGGGACGCGGCGACCTCAACCTTGTCGGTTTTCTGTTCGCCCTCGCCGCAGGAACGTGCTGGGGCCTGTACATCCTGGTCGGCGCGGCACTGGGCCGCCACACCACGGAAGGCAATGGTCTGGCTCTGGGAATGGCCGTCGCGGCACTCGTGGCTGTGCCATTCGGCGTGGCCGACAGCGGAACGGCGCTGATTCAGCCGTGGGTCCTGGTCGCGGGGCTCGGCGTGGCACTGTTGTCGTCGGTGATCCCGTACTCGCTGGATCTGGAAGCACTGCGCAGGATCCCACCGCGCGTGTTCGGCGTCCTGATGAGCCTCGAACCGGCGATGGCGGCCCTCATCGGCCTCATCGTGCTCCAGGAGTCGCTGCACTGGTCGCAGTGGATCGCGGTGCTGTGTGTGGTGGCCGCATCGGCGGGCGCCACACGCGGCGCCCGCGCGGACGCCTGACCTCGGGCTTCATAAGGCGGGCTGCCCGAAGGCGGGCTGTCCGACAGGTGGTCAGCCGATCGGACGGGTCGGCGCTTCGGCGGGTGGCAACAGTGAGGTGGCAACGGATCAACAGCGAGTGGCAGCAGATGGAGCGGCTGCGGCGTCTCCCGGACGGGACGGCACTCGATCCACCAGCGATGTGCGGTGCCTGGAGACGTGCGGTCGATTCAGGGTCTTTCACCTTGTGTGAGACGGCGAGTCGTCAGTGTGACGGCGGTCCAGAAAGCGGAAGACCCCAGCTCAGCGTAGGTAGAGCCAGCAGTGCGGGAGGTCGCTGTCCTGAGTGGCCACTGCCCGGTGTTGTGTCTAGCGTTGGGGTGTGGCAGTCCGGGCCCGCGGCCTGGAGGGCATTGCGGAGCCTCAGCGGCTCGGCCCCTCCGCCTGCCCGGGTGTCACGTGGAAGCACCACGCGGAAGCACCATTCGCTCGGGGAATTCCCCGGAGGTCGACATGCCCCCCACCCACCACCGCACGGCGACAATCGGCGGCCAGCAGGTGTTCTACCGTGAAGCCGGCCCCGCCGACGCGCCGGTCATCCTGCTCCTGCACGGATTCCCCAGCAGTTCCCATATGTTCCGCCACCTCATCCCCGCACTCGCCGACCGCTATCACGTGATCGCCACCGATCACATCGGATACGGCGAGTCGTCCATGCCCAAGCCCGATGAGTTCGCGTACACCTTCGACAACCTGGCCAAGATCACCGCCGGCCTGCTCGACAAGCTGGGGATCAGCCGCTTCTCGATCTACGTCCACGACTACGGAGCCCCCATCGGCTGGCGACTGGCCCTCAACCCCGCCTACGACATCACCGCGATCATCACACAGAGCGGCAACGCCTACATGGAAGGCTTCGCCCAGCCCTTCTGGGACGACCTGTTCGCCTACGCCTCCTCTCCGGGACCGGACACCGAACGCGGCGCACGAGCGAAATTCAGCCCCGAGACCACCCGCTGGCAGTACGAGAACGGAGCCGAGGACACCAGTCTGGTCAGCCCGGACAACTGGCGGCACGACCAGGCCCTGCTGGACCGGCCCGGCAACGACGAGGTCCAGCTGGCGCTCTTCCGGAACTACCCGAGCAACATCGACGGCTACCCCCAGCTCCAGGAGTACTTCCGCACCAGCCAGGTGCCCACCCTCGCGGTCTGGGGCGAGCGGGACGAGATCTTCGGACCGGACGGCGCCCGCGCCTTCTCCCGCGACCTCCCGGACGCGGAAATCCACCTCCTGCCCGCAGGCCACTTCGCCCTGGAAACACATCTCGACGCCATCAGCGGCTACATCCACGGATTCCTCGGCCGCATCCTCACCTGAGAGCGCAGCGCGGGGGTTCAGGCCGACTCTTTCTGCCGTGCCCCTCTTTACGGGCTCCGGCTGCGTGGCAGCGGGCCTGGGCAACCGTGGGAATCCGTACTGACATCCCAAGTGATCAGGCCCTTGGCGTCCCCCACAAGCCGGGCCCGCTGACCGGCCGTCAGATCGCGACGCCCCACGAGGCATGATCATCCACAACCGTGATCAACTTTCGCAACAGATCCCAATTCCGTTGATCCGGCCTTATTCGAGCAAGGTCACCCCCAGGTGATGATCTGGACGGCCGCCGGCCTGGGAAATGGTGTTGTTTCCCAGCCCAAGGGCCAGTCTCCCCCGCAGTGCTCCGAGGCCTCGGCCTCCAGGCCCTGTCCGGCCGATCTTCGCGGGCCCGGAACGCCTGGCACGGCACCTCGCCGCGTTGTCGGAGTCGCCCGAGTACGTCCAGTACACGGGCGATCCTCCGCCTTGCGATGTACCGCACCAGCCGCCCCGGGCTGATCCACGAAGATCGACCGGACAGGGCCTAGGCGACGGGGAACCCGCCGGGCCCACCACCCAGCCCCGTCCTCGGGTCGGCGAGGCCAGGGAACCGTGGCCCGGCGATATCGCTCGTCGATGCGGTCGAGCTCTGGCTGTCTGATCGACCGGACGCGCGGAGGCAGCAGCGGCCAGATCCTCGCGAGGGCGCTTCGGCACCAGATGCTGTTGTGGAACTCGGGTGCGCAGTCCGAGTAGCCTTCCTGTTCCAGCTCCGCGGCCATGTCGCTCCACTGTTCCAGCAGAGAGTTGAGTGTGGGCCGCTGTCCGCCGGCCCGGGGGCGAGCGACGGCGGTGATGGCTGCACGTACCGCGTCGTATTCATCGACGCTCAGAACGACTGCGTCCGCGTGATCGTCTGCTGGGTTCATGCGTCGACTTTCTCTGAACCTACGCGGAGAGGTGATCGAGTCAGGGGTGTCGTCGCTCACGGTTGAGTTCGCGGCAGGCACGGAAGTCGAAAAAGTGCCTGCGCCGCTTGCCCGCGTCGCCCCGGCCCTGACCATGCTCCCGCGTGGGCCCTCCGTTTCCGATTGGAGTGCGGATCTGCCGCTCTACGGGGCAGACGCGAGAAGACGGCCCCGTAGAGCGGCCGCGATCAACACGATCGATCAACGCGAACAAATGAACGGAGGACTTGTCATGGACTGGCGTCACAACGCGATCTGCCGGGAGGAAGATCCCGAGCTGTTCTTCCCTGTTGGCAATACGGGTCCGGCCCTCCTCCAGATCGAGGAAGCCAAGGCCGTCTGCCGCCGCTGCCCGGTCATGGAGCAGTGCCTTCGGTGGGCACTGGAGGCCGGGCAGAACGAGGGTGTCTGGGGAGGGCTGTCCGAGGACGAGCGGCGAGCGCTGAAGCGTCGTACAGCCCGCCGCCGTCAGACGGTTGCCGCCAACTGATCTTCCCAGTCTGCCAGTTGCCTGCTCAGCCCGTACCATTCCCTCCGGTACGGGCTGAGTCGCAAGGAGGCCGGACAGCCTGGACCGAACCACTGAGGAAGGACAGCCACGACGGTGGCCTGCGTGCTGATCGTTCTGTCGGTGCGGGGACGGCCGGGACTGGTCTTGATCACACCGTGGGCGCTCTTCGACACGGTTTCGCGCTGGCCGTACCACGGCTGAGCACCCACGCCCAAAGAGCGCCCCGAGTTTCACTTCCGCCTGACGGGAGCACTGGGCGATTTCGCGCCCGCCCCGCAGCACTCCCCGGCTGGTGTCCGAGACAGGAGCACCGGGCCTCCTCGCGATCAGCGGCGCGGGTCTTTCACGGCTTCGATCGGGACGCCGTGCCTGCTCAGATACCGCCGTATGCGCATGTCCCAGGTGTAGCCGCTCAGAAACACCACGAGGCCCAGGGCGAGGCCGCCGCCGAGGATGACGATCTGTCCGTTACCACTGCGGAACGTCCAGATGGCCATCGCGGCACCCAGGGCGGCCAGCACGATCCCCCAGATCATCCGTCCCCGCGCTTGGCCGAGATCTGATCTGATCTCCACCCGCAGAGCCGGGGTCATCGGATGCGGACCGTCCGGGCCTTCATTCGACCACCGTCTCATCTGTCCCCCCTGGAATGTTGGCGAGGGGACAATACACCCTGCGGCGGCCATGCTCCAGCGTGCCGACCGGCGATGGGACTTCCACGTTGCGGCCTGGACCAGAGAGCAGGACTTCCGGACCGTAGCCGAGCACCCGTGACCGCTCCAGGCGCCTGCTTGAGTCGCCCGCGCCCTGGGCGCCATTCCCGTCGCCATTCCCGTCGCCGTCGCCGCCACCGGCACCGAGACGTCCGCACGCGAGACACCGTCGATCCGTCCGCCGCGGCCACGCACGACTACGACTCTGTCCCAGTCCCAGTTGTTCTGTACACCGCTGCGCCGCTACGCCACAGGGCCGCTTCTCTCCCCGCTCGTGGGGCCACCGACCGGTAGGCAGCCGCCTTCCGGCAACGCTGGTTCGTCGCCGACCTGGCCGCCGGTCGACGCACCGTCAACGGCCTGACCAGCAGGACGACCGATTGCGAGAGCAGCGGCCTGGAGCCAAAACGACTCCCCGACTGGTCCACACTCCCGGCCGGTGGTGGTGAGCCGGAGCCCGCCCTCGTCCGAGCCTCGGAACGGGCGCAGATCCCGGTGGTGGATGCGCCCCGTCCGTGCCCCGGCCTGCGCTCCGCCGTTACGGGGCATATCGGCCGCAAAGGAACGTTCACGCAGACTGCGGGGGCATCCAGGACACCGGACTCGGGAAACCCTGCCACGGGACACCGACCTTCGGTTCCCCGGAAAGGCCACCATGGGCAAGCTCACCCCCATCACCGCACTCATCCTCGCCCCCACGGCGACCCTCGCTCTCTACGCCGGGACCACCGCCGCCGCAGCGGCGCCCGCCGCCCTGCCCACTCAGGCGAGCACCCCCTCGGCAACGGCACCCGTAAACGCGGCCCACAGCGGCGCGGTGCGGACCGTCACCGCGTTCTTCGACCAGTACAAGAGCGCGGTCGAGGGCACCAGCCCCAACACGAACCCGCGCGAGGTCCGCAACAAATTCCTCACCGCCCGACTCAACGCGCGGCTCGACGCATGGGCCGAGGAACACTCCGCCGACCCCGTCTTCCGCGCCCAGAACATCCCGCGGGACCGGTCCGTCTCGCTCGAAGCAAGCAACCCCCGCACGACCACGGTGATCGTCACCCAGTATTGGCGCGGCAGCGACCCGACGAAGGTCCGTTACACCGTCCCCACCCCCGGAGGCAAGATCATCGATATCCAGGGCGCGTAGAAACAGCCCGAAGAACCCCGAAACCGAGCCGGAAACCACCCCACCCCTTCTTTCCCGCCCACCATGCCGCCCGCCTTCTCACCGCATGAGGAGGCGGGCGCACGCGACTCCGAGCCTGAGCCTTGGTGGTCGGCATCGTAAATCCTTCGGAGGTTGTTCACGCTGCCGGTGCGACAGAGGATTCTTCGTGGCGATCGACGGTGTGCCGGTCGAGCCTGGCCAGCAGATCGTCCAGGTCGGAGGTGGTGAACCTCCGCTGGAACGGCTGTGCCGTGGCGTTGTAGCGGTCTTCGAAGGCCCGGAGCCGGTCCCTGACTCGGTGAGGTCGGTGAAGTCGTTGGGCGGGAGGGCCTTGCGCTGGCCGAGCCAGGAGGCGTGCACGGGGGTGTGGGCCACGACCGTGTTCGGGAACGTCGCGGTGAGCCGGCCGGCTGCCTTCTGACCGCGACGGGAGGAGCCGTTGTCGACGATCCAGAACACGCGCTTGGCGCTTGCGCAGGGTTCCTGGCTCATAACCTGGTTAGCCGGGTTCATGAACGGGACGATGCCCCGCCGGGCGGCCTCGCGGGCCAGTTCCGGGCACGACCGGCGTGAGAGCGGACTTCACTCTCGGCAGGCAGCCGGCAAGGCCAGCGCCTTGACCTCGACGGCCTGGCGCGGTGCGAACGAGGCGGGACGGCCCCGGCGTTGACGGTCTCTGCCCCCCGGCAGGCCCCGCCTGGGTGAACCGGCCACACCAGCGGCGCACGGTGTCCACATGCAGCCCCGTCTCCCGGGCGACGCATGCGCTGAAGCGTCCACGTGCGGCGTGCGGCACCACCTGTGCACGCACCACAGCCGGTGCTCGGTCTGTGGCCGTAGGCCATTTTCTTCAACCACACGCGTTCGGCGGCACTCGGGGCTGTCGGACAGGGGGTGCGGACGGGCATGGCGGGCGAACCGATCGGCCGAAGTGGATCACCGCTACGCCGCAGCCTGCCCCGCCCGTCACCGCCCCCGGCCCCCAGCCCCCTCAATGAGCGGTGCAAGAGGCCACTTGGACAGGGAAAACGCAACTTCGACATGGCCCGCAGAGGCAGCTACCTTCACCTGGTCTTCGGCGATCGCCCACGGTCGCGCAGGAGTTCCTTCAGGCTGAGCCACCCGCGACGGGATGAGTTGGCCACGCCCCACGAATCCTCGCCCCCGTGCGTAAGCCACCGAACCGGGTCCACACCAGGTACCCCAAACCAGGGAGAGACGCATGCCCCATCTTGCGCTGTACACATTCGGCGTCCTGAAGTCACCTCTCGCCGATCCCGCACCTCTCACGCGCGAATTCCACGACAGCGGCGAGGCCGTCTACCGGAAGATCAGCCGGCACCCCGGATACCTCGCGCGTGCTGAAGCGGCAGACGGCGACCGGGGCACACTCTTCGACTTGGACTGGGGTGCATGGGGAGAGTTCGCCGTACCGACCTGGTACGGCAAGGGCCATACGGTGGAAACCACCGCCCTGGCCGCGACCCTCTCACTCTGGACCGACCTGCGCCCCGCCTTCGACGCCATCTACACCGGTCTGCACCGTGAGGCGCTGAACAGGCGTTACGACTGGTTCGAGAGGACAGAACACCCGAATTACGTGTTCTGGTGGGTCTCCGACGGCGTGATACCCACCTGGCAGGACGGAGTTTCCAGGCTGGAACACCTCCACGACCACGGCTCCGTACCGCACGCCTTCACCTTCCACCACTCGTTCGCCCCGGACGGAACGCCGACCAGGATCAAAGGCATCGGGCCGAAGAGCGACCAGGTTCGCTGACAAGGAAGCCTGAACGCGGCAGCGTCGGCGTGGCCCGGCATGTCGGGCACGACCACGTCGAAAGGCGGGTTACTCCAACGCGTGGGACAGCGAGAGCCGAGCCACGTTCGTCCGTACTTCGCCGAGCACTTCGAGCAGTACGCCCGCACCAGGGCGCGGCCGGCCAGGATTTGGCCGATGCCGAACGCCACCGTGTCGGCGCTCTCCTCCATCTGCTCGTTGAACTTCGGCTGCGCCGTGCCGGTCGCGCCCCTTCGCCTGTCGTCCCCGCACCTCACACCCAGAGGCGGACCAGCGAGCGTAAGTAGCCCAGAGACACCGCACGGTGCCAACTCGTCAAGTCGTCGGGATGAGACCTCCGAACACCGCCCGGTTGTAGAGCCGGTGATGCCACTCGTTGCCATCCGGGTCCGGCTGAGTCGTCAGTACGGGGTTCGGTCCTGTCTCGATGAGGTGCAGAAGTGTCCAGGCGGCGCCGTAGCAGTCGTCCGGACCAAAGCAAGGGACCAGCGCCTTGGCCTCCTCCGCCGTCACCGGCCCGCAAATCGCGTGGAGTTGTTCCACGCGCCTGTCGATCTCCTCTTCGCCGGCATCCCCGTCAGGAAGCGGGCCGGCGTGAACGAATGCTTGGATCTCGGGTCTCATCTGCGAGGAACCGTTTCGCAGCACGTCGCCGACCCGGACCGGCGACAGTGGGACGGTACACCGCCGCTCACCTATCCGCCGACGCTATTCACAGGTCTTTCCTCCGGCGTGTACATTCTCCCCGTCGTAGCATCAACAGTCGCCGAATAGTATTTCATTTCGGTCTTCAGTGCAAGAAGCCAGTTTACCCGCCATGAGCCATCTCTCTGCTGAGCAAGAAGTACGGGATCCATCCTCTTGGATTTTTCACCCTTCAGCGAGAAGTGTTCCTCCAGAGAATTCCAGGCCTCCTTTTCGGAGCGTTTCACAGGAGGCAATTCGGGGTCAGGGATGTTCCTCGTCATCAGATCCGTAAGTTTTCCACTGGGCTCAATCAAAACGTCAAGCCTCATCGGGAGAAGAACCTTCCCATTCCACCTGCGCCAGCTCACCATCCAACCAAAATCCTGGTCTTGATCAACCGGCTCGACCGAGATTTCAGAATTATCCAGACCCCATGATGCGTGGCGCTCGGCGTACTTCGTTGCTATACGTTCGGCGTCTTCCTTCGCATCCGCCTTCACCGGTATTCCATCTATCGAGTATCCATGACCTTCCTCCACGCTGCTCCGGATCAGGTTGACATTAAACTCGTCCTTTCCTGGCCACTTCAGCTCTGCCGCCCCGTCGCCTCCGCTCCCAGTTCTAGCGAGGGAAGCCATAATGGTCCCTGCCTGGCCATCTCCGCCGGGTGTGAACTTCACCGAACTAACGGCGTACTCGTTCCCAAATGCGTGTCGCACGGCAGAAGCAATAGCTTCTTCCTGAGCCTGCGACGCACCTATATCGCTCACCGTGCGTTCCACCACTCTCGGTGAAACAAACAGTCCCCATGCTCCGCCAAGGACAACTGCACCAAGACCTACTGCGACCATTGCGCCTCGCGCACTGCGGCTCGAAAGAGGCTGCTGATCCTTGTCCAATCCATTGAGAGCAGCACCAATCAGCACTCCTACGGCCAACCCGGCGGAGTTCGCCACCAGATCGGAGGTGTCGCAGAGTCGCCCGACGATTGAAGCAGTTCCCTGCACGGTCTCAATTCCCGCAGAAAGCAGGAGACCGAGGCCCAGCGTCACTGCGGGGCGCCGGGTTGCCATTACTCCGAACAGTCCGAAGGGAACGAACATTCCAGCATTGAGCCTGCCTTGAATTGTCCGGAACGGCTCCATGACGTCTCCGTTGACTACACATTCGGAAATTCCCGTTTCTCCTCCCGTCGTCCACATGGTCAGGGCCACCAGACTGACTGCAGAAGATATCCAGCAGGCATACGTAACCGGTCGCCGGCTTCGGGGGCGTGCCATGCGGTAGGCGATCCACCCACCGATAATGGTGAGCAGTAAGCCCACCACAATAAATCCTTCATGGCCGCGGAAAACTGCTGTGAGCAACGTTCTTCTCTCCAATGTGCGGTGAAAGATTGCCGCACACTTACAGCGCGACGAGCCTCACGGTTCAACTGGTTAACTTATCGAGGTTTGGACATGGCGCGTGCCCAGCTGCGTGCCCTTCAGGAGCAGTCGACGCGGCAACAGCACCGTGATGACAGGTTCGGGTTGAGGGGTGAGCCGGCGCTCGGGCAGGTCGCTGCCGGCCCCGATGGTGACCTGCACGTGCCCGCCGTACACGGCCGGTACGCCCTGACCGGTCGGCCCGAAAAGCTCGTGATCTGCGAGCGGCTGGCGAACGCCCCGCACCTCCTGGACAGCCTCGCGTTCGCATGGATTGCCCGCCACCGCCGGTGAGGTCCCGGAGAGTTGATGGACCGGCCGCACGGGATTCTCTGTGCGATCCCGTCGCCGTGCCGGTTCGATGGTGTCACGGCAGGTCTTCCCGTCGGCCGAGCAGGGTCCTCGGCGGTGGCGACGGTCGCGACCGCGTCAGCGCGGGTCCAGTGGCCCCCCGTCCGTCTGACGTATCCGGTCATCGCCGACTCCGCCGCGGGAAACCGTCGGTCTTCGGCCGGGCGGACCGCGAAGCCCGACGGGCGGTTGAGCGCGCTGCCGGTGGCGTTCTCGGGAGAATTCCTAGTCCTGCCAGTAGAACAGCAGGGTGTCGACGCTGACCGGTTCACGCCCGCCGAAGTAGTAGACGCAGAGGTCGGTGACTCGGATCGCGCCGGTGGTCCCGTCGATCCAGCGGAAACCGGCCGATTCGAGGGCTCGGCGGGCGGTGAGGTCGTCCTCGTCGGCGGTGGCGAACCGCCCGAGGGTACTGATGAACAGCTCGCTCTCACCGAACTCGATCACGTGGTAGGTCCCATCGCCCTGCCGGTTGTGCTCGCCACAGGAGACAGGGGGCTTCGGCGCGAGGCCCGCCGCGGTCAGCACGCCTGTCGCCCGGAAGAGTTGCTCGTCCTGGTCGGGGCGCGTGGGCGGCTCGGTGCAGAGGGCTTCGACGCGCCACCGGGGATCGCTCTGCCGTTCGCAGCCGCTCGCGTACTCATGCAGGATCGCGCTGCGAAGTTCCTCGTCCAGACCAGCCACCTCGACCCGGGGGCGCCCCAGGGTGTCGTATACCGCCCGGGTCTCAGCCGCGTCGCCGGTGAGGCGGTGCAGCGCGTACGCGGTCCAGAGCTTCGCCTCGGTCGTCGGTGCCTCGTCCAGGTAGCCGCGAAGTCGGTGCGGATCCGACAGGAGCGACTGGGTCAGGTGCGCGACGCCACGATCGGGGTCCGCCAGTGCCTCGGTCACATCCGCTCCGGTGCGATGCCGCATCCGGACGTGGAAGGCGCGGTCCTCGGGCCGCGCGTCGCCGAGGTCGACCACGACCACCTCCAACCCGTAACGCGTGACCAGCGCGTCCAATCCGGCCTCGCCGACCGCCCGCCAACTCGGCCACGGAGAGGCCGCGAGCGTCGCCAACTCACGTGCGGCCAAGAGGTCGCCGAGCATGCCGCGTGCCTTGAGGATCGCCTCGGGCATGCCGTACGAGCGCTCGTGCCGCCGGTCCTCGTGCTTCAGCCAGGGCAGAAGCTCCGCCCGCCCCGCGAGGAGGTCGAGAAGCGCGATACGGACCTCGGCCACGTCGCACGGATCACAGACGCGTGCGATCAAATCGGCGACATACCGCTCCGGCACCCGCGCGGCCAGCGCGAGCGCGCAAGGCCTGCGCCGCCACCACGGGTACGTCGGATCGGCCACGTACCGAGCGAGTTCGCCGGCATCAAGTTCACGCAGGCGGGCGGTGTCCGCCTGCCCTGCGTCCGGCACCAGCGTCTCGATGGTTCGCACTCGCGGATGCTACTGCCCCGAGGCTACGGTGAAGAAGGCCGTTTGTTTTGGCTGTGACCGGGGCTGTAGGCCGAATGTGGCGTCGGCGCCGGCGCCGGCGCCGACAAAGCGCACCGCCCGCAGAGCGTGGTTCCGCACTGCGATCGTCGAGTGGCGAGCTTCTCGGCAGCGCCGTGCCCAAAGTGGCAGTCGTCCCGGACGGCTGCCACCCTGGACGCTCCGTCAGCTCCCGGGGAAGGGCTTCCACAAGGCCGCCCGGTCGGGGTCCGGCGGCGGCCCCCACACCAAGGCACGAAGGTCGAGCAGCCCTGGCTTCTCGCCCTCCGTCAACGACGGCGCCTCCAGCCGGTCCGCCATCTCCTCCAGATAGGTCGTCAGCGACTCATACCGCGGAGTGCGATCCCTGTACCGGTCCCAGTGACAGATCCGTCCGGTCTCGGCATCCAGGAACAGGCCCGAGGTGTTGTCGTGGGCGCCGTAGGAGCAAATGGGGATCCAGGCAGGCCGCCAGGTCGGGTATTCCTCATCGCCGTCTCTGCGCTGGAAGTCCGTCATCATCTCGTACACGGAGATCACCGCGTCGAAGTCCATCAGAGCCCAGTCGCCGAGCATGAACGAGGCCCATGGCACGTCGTACACCCCGGCGTGTTCGCGCCACAGAGCCCTCAGCCCCGGCGGTATCCGTACACCGATCCTGTCTTGCACCCCGGCAATCTCCCCCCCGATCGCGCCCCGCCGCAACGCGGCCAGCGTCCCCGGCGCGTGCCGATCGAGCCACGCCTCGATACGCTGCCACGCGTCGGCGACCTGTCGTGCTTCGACCGCCGCCCGCTGCGCCTCCATCAGGCCACGCAGTACCTCATCGTCCATGGTGGTCACCGTACCGATCTGCTTCACCGTCTCCCTGCGGGGCGGACAGCGGCGTGCTCCGCGTCCGGCGCCGCACGAACTTCTTCACGCTGTCTACGTCCGGCTCGGCCCGCCGCCCACCACGTCCGCGCGGGAGTCGACGGTGAGTGAATCGCCGGCTCCGGAGCCCGCTCCACTGCCGAGGTCGGCGATGTCCTCCGCAGTGCGGGCCGGGCTCGTAACCGGGCGCGAGGAACGGACTGGCAGGCCGTCCTCGCCGTGCGTTCGCCATCGGCCGTACCCACTTGGCCAGACAGCGTCGGGAGATCCCGGCTTCCGCCGCGACGTGCGTGATCGGCCGTCCGGCATCGATCCGCAGGCACAACCGCAGACGCCCCTCGGGGGTCAGCGGTGCGTTGCGGCGCCCCCTTTCCTTGGCGCCCCGAGGCTCGCCGGAGGCGTTCATCGGGAGCCCTGGCGTCAACGAGCGAACTTCGCGATGGCCGCCGGGGTGACCGGGGTGAAGAAGTTGACGAGGTTGCCGTCGGGGTCGCGGAACAGCAGCGATCGGTTGCCCCAGGGCATCGTGGTGGGCTCGTTGACGAAGTCGGCGACGAAGCCGGTCAGGTTCCCGTGCACGCGGTCCACGTCGTCGACGAGGAACTCGATGATCACGCTGTGGTTGTCGGCCGGGCGAGCGGCGCCCGGCGCGAACAGCGGCACAGTGCGGGTGCTGCCGATGGCGAGGGTGGCGCTGGGGGTCTTGAGTTCGGCGAAATCCTCGGTGGACCAGGCCGCCTGCACCCCGGTGGCCTTCTCGTAGAACTCGACGAGGCGCGTGATGTCGCCGGTGATGATCCGGATCGAGACGAAGTCCATGGTGTTCTCCCTAGATACGTGGAGCCGTTAGATACGTGGAGCCGTTGCACCTCGCACGCTAGAACGAATAGAGGACAGAATCGGTCCAGTATTGTCGCTAGGCTCTGGGTATGTCTCGACCTACTGGCCGCGTGCTCACCCTCCTGGAGCTGCTGCAATCGGGAGGCATCCGGACAGTTGCCGAACTGGCCGACCGGCTCGGCGTCGACGGCCGCACCGTGCGGCGGTATGTGGACCACTTGATCGACCTCGACGTGCCCGTCGAGGCGGTGCGCGGCCGCTACGGTGGCTACCGACTCGGCCCCGGCTACCGCTTGCCTCCGCTCATGCTCAGCGACGACGAGGCGCTCGCCGTGCTCCTCGGCCTGGTCGCCGGCCGCCGAGCGGGGTTGATGACGACGGCGGACACGGCGGGCGAGACGGCTGCGGCCAAGATCCGCAGGGTGCTGCCCGAGCGCGTCGCCCGCCGACTCGACACGGTCCTGGAATCCCTCGCCTTCACGGCTTCGCCCGGCGAGTTCGCCACCCCCGACGCCGGGGTCCTGCTCACCATCGCCGACGCGGTACGCCACCGCCGACCGGTCTCCATCAGGTACACCGACCGCGACGGCCGGCGCAGCGAACGCAGGCTGCACCCGTACGGGATCGTCGCCCATTCGGGCCGGTGGTACGTCACGGGCACGGACCCCGAGATCGGCGAGGACCGGACCTTCCGGTTCGATCGCATCGCAGACGCGAGGACCTTGCCCGGCTCGTTCGAGGCGCCCGAGGGCCCTGATCCGGCACAGCGCGTCCTGTCCGGGTTCGCCACGGCCGAGTACCGGCATCAGGTGACCTTGCGGATCCACGGGACGGTCGAGCAGATCCGCGCCCGGCTTCCCGCCGGCGTCGCGCGCGTGGAAGAGCCCGCGCCCGCGGCGGGCGCGGATCCGGAGACCGAGCGCTGGCTGCGTGTCGAGCTACGGGCGGAGCGGCTCGACTGGTTGCCTCCCGTACTCGCCTCGCTCGACCGGCCGTTTGTCGTCGAACGTCCAGATGAACTGCGCGGCCTCGTCTCCGCGTTCGCCGACCGCCTCGCGTCCTACGCCCGCCACCAGGCCTGACAGCGGGGAACCAATGTCATAAGGCCCAAAACCTGGCGGCCGGGATCGTGGGTCGGTCTGGTGCGGCCTGAGTGGGAGAAACATTTCGTATCCGGCGCGACGGTCGCATCTACTTCCGGGAGACGGTGCGCAAGAAGGGCGAGCTGAAACCCGGACGGGGGAAACCCGGACGAGGGAAACCCGGCTCGCCGCAGCCGGCCTTGAGCTGGAGGCAAGGCCGGCTGCCGAACGTCCGCGCGAGCCGGAGACGGCGGAAGCCAGGTGCCCGTTCCCCTGCTCCTGGGCACCGGGTGAGACACACTTTGCCGGTCCTGGCGCGGAGACTACGGACGAAGGACCGCTCCACGCCGACGCCGTCCACGACGGCCACGGGCTGCGGCCCGGTGGCTCGTTCGTCATCCGGCGCCGGCTCACACAAACTGGCGGGAGGGGATTGTTCCGACGATGCGGTGTTCCCCTCCCGCCGGCAGTCCTCACGTCGGGACTCGGCTGCTTGTCAGGAGACCGTCGCCGGGGTGTCCCGCAGGGTGACGTTGGCGTGGCTCTCCTGGAAGCTCTGGTCTGAAACGAGGGTCAGCCGGGCCGTGGACTGGAACTCCAGCAGGGTGGTGGAGCCGCAGGAGACCATCGTGGTCTTGAGCTTGGCGATGGTCAGGGCGAGCCCTTCGTTGAGGTCGCCCGCGTAGGGGACGTAGCCGTCCACGCCCTCCTCGAAGACCAGCCCCTGGCCTCCCTGGCCGTAGCGCTGCCAGTTGCGGGCCCGGTTCGAGCCCTCACCCCAGTACTCCTTCACGAAGCCGTCACGGGTGGGCAGCTTCGCGCCGGCCGCCTGGTCGAAGCGCGCGAAGTAACGCCCCATCATGACGAAGTCGGCCCCCATCGCCAGCGCCAGGGCCACGTGGTAGTCGTGCACCAGCCCGCCATCGGAGCAGACCGGCACGTACTCGCCGGTGCGTTCGCGGAAGGCGTCCCGGGCCGCCGCGACGTCCAGTACAGCGCTGGCCTGGCCGCGGCCGATGCCCTTCTGGTCCCGGGTGATGCAGATGGAGCCGCCGCCCACCCCGACCTTGACGAAGTCCGCTCCCGCCTCGGCGAGAAAGGTGAACGCCTCGCCGTCGACCACGTTGCCGCCGCCGACCGGGATCTCCGGATAGTGCTTCTTCACCCAGGACAGAGCCTGCGCCTGCCAGTCGCTGTAACCGTCGGACGAGTCGAAGCACAACGCGTCCGCGCCTGCCTCCAGCAGGGCCGGGACGCGCTCCTGATAGTCGTGGGTGTTGATACCCGCGCCCACGCGCAGACGCTTGGCATCGTCCACGACCTGGTTCGGGAAGCGCTTGTTGTCCGCGTAGTCGGAACGGAACACCAGATGCTGCAGGTGACCCTCGGTATCCAGCACCGGGAGGCAGTCGAGCCGTTCGTCCCACAGCCGCGCGTTGGCTTCGGAAAGCGTGATGTCGGGCCCGGTATGGGCCAGGTCGGCGACAGCGGTCATCCGGCCGCTGACCGGTCCGTCCAGATCATGACGCTGGGGATGGAAGTCCCGGGAGGTCACCAGGCCGAGCAGGCGGCCGGTGGCGGTCCCGTCGTGGGTGACGGCGGCGGTGCTGTGACCGGTGCGGCGCATGACATCGCCCAGGAGGCCCAGGCTGTCGTCGGGGCGGACGTTGGTATCGCTGGTGACGAACCCGGCCTTGAAGTTCTTCACCTGGCGGACCGCCGCGGCCTGGTCCTGGATCGGCTGATTGTGGTGCAGGAAGCTGAAACCACCGTTTCGCGCGAGTGCGATCGCGAGATCGGGTGTGCTGACGGCCTGCATGATCGCGGACGTGAACGGGGACCGCAGCTCGATCGCCGACGCCTCGCCCGCGATGTGCCGCACCAAGGGCGTACGCAAGTCAACCGTCGCAGCCGAGCAGTTGGTCCGCGTCCGGTTCGGCAGGAGCAGAAACTCGTTGAACGTCCGTGAGACTTCGGCGATGATCTGTGCCACTCGTTCCTCCTGGCCCGTCGGCCGGGGCCCGACTGCCCCGCCGTGAGGATCGCCCCCGTAGCGCAGGGCCCAGGCGGGCAGAGATCGGCACGGCAGCCGTGGATGTGCCACCGACTGCGGCAGAGCCCTGACCGGCCCGTGGATCGAACGGGGTGCGGTCGTGACCTGGCACCCTATCGATCAACTCGACCGCCGCACGAATCGTGGCCGTCACCGGCGGCCGCCACCACCAGTGGCTGCTTCAGGTCCTCGGCCAGGGCCCCGAGGTACTCGGCCCAGTCGCGTCCGGCGTAGGCGACCCGGCGGAGCGCCGCGTCGCGGGCGGTGGGTGTTGCGTACCGAGACCGTTGATGTGATGTGGATCACCCCCTGAGTGCTTCGGGGCAGGCGTGCGCGATCATGATCGGAATGGACACTCGTTTCCTTGGCATCGGGGAGCTGGTCGAAGCCCCGTCCGTGGCGGTCGTAGTCGACGTCATGCGTGCTTTCACCGTGGCCGCCTGGGCCTTTGCCCAGGGGGCGGAAAAGATCGTCCTTGCCGAGTCGCTGGACGAAGCCCTGGCGCTCAAGGCATCCCATCCGGATTGGGTCGCGCTCAAAGACGGTCCGCCCGCGCCCGGGTTCGACATGGTCAACTCGCCGGGCCTGCTGCGGTTTGTCGACCTCGGCGGACGGACCGTCGTGCAGAAGACCACGGCTGGCACGGTCGGCGCCCTCGCGGTCAAGGAGGCGTCGCTGGTGCTGTGCGCCGGCTTCGCGGTGGCGGAGGCAACGGCTCGGCTCCTGCGGACACACGGGAGTGACGGTGTCACGTTCGTGGTCACCGGCGACGACGGACAGGCCGATGAAGATCTGGCGTGCGCTCAATACATCGCTCGGAGAGCGGCCGAGGCTGCGACGGATGGCGCCGAGTTCCTCCGCCGCGCTGCCGCGTCGCGCGCCGCCGCCGAGCTGGCGGAGGGTGTGCGTCAAGGAGTCCATCCCGATGACGTAGCACTCTGTCTTGAGCTCGACCGGTTCCCCTTTGCCATGGTGGCGAGCTTGGAAGGCCCGCTCATGGTCCTGCGTCCGTGCGCCGTGCCTCCGCTGACCGACGACGCCTCGATCTGATCGCTTCGGGCCGTGCGGTCCGGAGAGCTGAACGCGCGGGCGGCAGTGAACACATCCCGCCGGCCGCCGACGAGTTCGGAGATCACGTCGTCGTCCGGCTCAAAGGTCTGCCATGTCTTCGGCGGAGCGCCGTCCTCTGGCCGTGTGCCTGCGTGCCCGTGTGCCCGTGTGCCCTGACCAGAGTCGGCCGGAGCTGACCGTCGGTCATGCTCCGGGTCGCTGTCTCGCCTGGCCTCGCAGCTCAACTCCTGCGGGCAGTTCTCTTCCGGTGCAGGCCGAGGGGCCGGGTGAGAGGGGTGTCGACGCCACCGGGTCGGAAGCGGGCGACGGCCTGGGCGTGACCGGCGGTGGTCAGCGCAGGCCTAGGCAGGCGAGCCAGCTGCGGTCGCCGCCGGTTGTGGTGAGGAGGGCGGCCAGGACGCCGTAGACGCTGGACAGCAGGCTGGTGGGTCGGGGGGCGGGGGTGTGGAGGTCTTCGTCGTGGGTGGCGAGATAGGTGAGCAAGCGGGTGCGGAGGGCGGGGGCGGCCGGGTGGTGGGCGTGGCGGTGGAAGGCGTCGGCGATCAGGAGGACGCCCGCGGCTCCGTGGCACAGGCCGAGGTGGTCGCCGATGTGGTCGCCGTAGAGGTGGTGGTCGGTGTCGTAGGCGTCGGCGAGGGTGGTGAACGCGTGCCCGGCCCAGGTGGCGGCGCCGGTGTCGCCGAGGACGGTCGCTGTCTCCCATAGGGCCCAGGCGATGCCGGGAGTGCCGTAGCACCAGGCCTGCCGGGCGCGTGCTCCGGGGATTGCGGGGTGGGGACGGGGGCCCGCGCCGTCCCAGGTGCGCAGGGAGCGCTGGTCGTCGAAGGCCTCCTGCCTGAACCAGTGCTGGAGGTGCCCGAGGGCGGATCGGGCGTGGTCGGGCACGGTGGTGGGGTCGTGTCGGTGGAGGCGGCGTACGGCGGCTGCCAGGGCGGTCATCACGCCGGCGGCGCCGTGTCCCATGCCGGTGTTGATCTGCCCGTGGAGCCATCCCAGCTGGGGATGGCCGGGGTAGTGGGCGCGCAGTCCGGCCAGAGTGTCGCTGCCGCACAGGTCGCTCAGGTGCTGGATGAGGGGCAGCAGGGCGCGGGGGTCCAGGGTGTCGTCGTCGGCCAGGGCCAGCAGGAGTCCTGCCGGGCCGGTGATGAGGTCGTAGTCGGGAAAGGTGACATGCCCGTGGTGGCCGGGGCGGGGGTGGGTGAGGAGTCTGGTGCGCAGTCGTGTGGCGGGCGCGGCCAGTGCGGGGTGGAGGTGGGTGGCGTGCTGGAGGCCCATGAGGGTGCCGGTCAGGCCGCCGTTGAACAGGCCAGGATGGTGGGGGCCCTTGCCCGCGGTGCGGGCCCACACGGCCGCGGCGCGCGCGGCGCTCGCACGCGCGGCACTCACATGGGCCGCGGCACGGGCGGCGCTCGCACGCGCGGCACTCGCGCTCGCACGGGCGGCCGGGTCCGGTGTGGCGGAGACCAGCCGGCACAGGAAGGGGATGGCGGGGTCGCCGGGTGCCTGCCGGGCGACATCGCGTGGAGTGGGTGGGTGCTCGGACCAGTGGTCGAGGACATGGGTGGCCAGGTCCAGGGCACGGGCGTGCAGGTCTGCTTCGGCGAGCGCCGGGTGGGGGCTGGGCACGGGCGTTGTCCCTCACGGTGGGGAGCCGCCCGGCACGGAGGCCGGGCGGCCGGTGGACAGGTGCCTGCTCAGCAGACGATGAGCGTACAGATGATGATGGTGCACAGGCCGCTGCACACCTGGGTCGCCATCTGGGCGTCGGGCAGTTCGGTGTCGGTGATCTGCGCCTCCAGATCGTCGATCAGGGTGTCGAGGTCGATGACTTCGAGAGTGTCGGACATGGTCGCTTCCTTTCTCATGGGTGGGTGGTGTCCGCCCCGGGGGACGCCGCGTCGGTCACGGCGGGGACCCGGGGAGGTCTGGGCGGCCGATCAGGGCCGTATGAGCACGGGCGGCGAGGTCGCCGGAGGTGGTGTCGCAGGGCATGCGCAGCAGCAACTGAGCTGCCACCGCGGCCTGTTCCCGGCGTGCGGGGCCGGGTGCGGAGGCGGAGGCGGCGTGGCGGAGATCGTGCAGCGGAAGGTGGTCCGGGCCGGGCAGTGCCTCCTCGGCCCACAGGTCGTCGCCGTCGTGGTGGCAGAGCCGCTCGATGGCCTGAAGGGCGGGCAGGGCCGTCAGGTCGGTGGGGATCGGCTTGCCCGTGGGCCGGGAGCGGAGGAAGACGAAGCGGGGCATACCCGTACGGTGTCGCAGGGCGGCGAGTCGGCGTACCTTGACGGGTTCGGGGTCGGTCGCCTGCCACAGGGCGGCACGGGGGACGCGCCACCCGGCGGGGCTGACGACGAGGTCACCGCCGAGGGTCAGCCTGGGGACCCGGGAGGCGTCGGGGAAGGCCGCGGCCAGACCGTCCAGCCGGACGAGGTGGCGGGTGGCGGGGTGGCCGGCGGCCATCAACAGCCGTAGCAACCTGTCGTAGGGCGGATGGGCGGTGCGCGTGGAGTGATGGATGGGGTAGACGCGCCGGCCGGCCGCTTCCGCGACGAGGTCGTCGCCGTGCCGGCGCAGGGTGATCTCCTCCAGCGGCAGGTGCCGGGCCTCACCGGCGCGCTGAGGGTCGGACGGGCCGCTGTAGTAGAGGGCGACGCCGGCGTCGCCGGTCGACCAGCGGGTCAGACGGGGCCGTCGTACGGCATTGGCCGCCTGCTCCGCGAGCGGGGGCAGGAGCACCTCGACGAACCTCGCCCCGCTCAAGTGCTCAAGCGTGGTGAGGAAGGCACGGTAGGCGTCGGCGTTGGGGTATCCGCCATGCAGATCGCGCAGAGCGCCGGCGAAGCGGGCGTCGAGCAGGCCGGCGGGAGAGGAGGACTCCAGGACGGCGAGCGGCCCCGGCGGGGGAAGCGGCCGTAACAGCAGGTCCGAGGGCCAGCTGTCCACCAACGGGGCCACCGCGGGTGCGCCCACCCTGTCCAGCAGAGCCTCGTCGATGTCGATGTGGTCCTGGCCGAGGCGAGAGGCGAGATGCGCGTGCAGCACGGCATACCCGGAGTCAGGGATACGCGGGGGGTGCCATCCGGTGTAACGGGCCGGCCCTGCGGGCGCCCGATCCGAAGGGGACGAGGAAGAGCGGGCAAGGAGGATGTCGAGGACACTGCGAGGTTCGCGGTCGATCAACGCGGCTTCCGCCACCCGCTGCCAGACAGGTTCGTCGGCGCCGCCGTCCAGCGATCGCAGACTGGTCAGACGGCGGGCGAGCCGCAGCCCTCCGGCGACGCGATCCATCCCGCCCGCGGGCACCTCGGCGCGCAACCGACGGTAGGAGTCGACAAACCCCTCCCTCTTCCCCTCCCCTTCCTCCGTGCCCGTGCCCGTGCCCGTACGCGTCAACAGCACCGGCACCGGCAACGGCACCGACACGGGCACCGGCGCCGGCACCGGCACCGGCGCGTCAGGAGACGCGCCCGGCTCGCTCTCGCCGTGAGCCTGGCCGGGCACCCGCCCGTTGGCGGCAGAGGCGACGTTCGCCGCGGACCCACCCGGACCGTCGGGAAGGCGTGTCCAACCCTGCCGCGACTCACGGAGCCCGGCCGGCCCGGCACATACCTGAAGAAGGCCGACGCGCAGAAGGTGAGCGAGAAAGCCGCGCAGGACGTCCGCGTCGAGCCGCCGCGGGAGAACGGCCGTCAGCTCACCTTCGATCTCGTCCAGGGTGAGCGGTCCGTCGGTCAGCAGGCCCAGGGCCGCGTCAAGGACGCCGGTTCGCCGTAGCGTGATCCGCCGCAGCCGTGCGCCCGCCGGACCGCTCTCCACCACGTGGCACACGACGTCGCCCTCAGGGGCGCTGATGAGCTGGTGCAGTGGCGTCAGAGCGATCACAGTGCCCCCGCCGGCGGCCGCCAGGTCGGTGTCCCGCAGCGCACGCCACAACGTGTGAACGTTCTGCGTCTGCCAGGCGGCTGCCTCTTCCAGGCGGACGGGCGGCCACGGCAGCAGCCGCGGCACAGCGCGATCAGAGCGACCTGCGCAATCAGGGCGACCAGGACGACCAAGGCGACCAGGGCGATCTGCGCAATCAGCGTGATCAGTGGCGTGCGTCTGTCCGATGACGGGGATGGCGGCAAGTTGTCCCACCCAGCCGCGTGGAGTGGTCTTGGCCGACGCCCTGGCCAACGCCCGCCACAGATAGCCGGTGGTCTTACGCATCCGCTTGCCGCTCCACGGCTCACCGCCCGCGGCCTTCTGCTCCGCGTCCTCCAGCAGACGCGGCCAGGTACCCGTGACAAAGTCCGCCAGTACGGCATCGGCGGTACACACCCGCAGGAGCAGCCTGCCCACCCGCTCGCGCTCGGCCTTCACCTCCCGCGCGAACTCCTCGTCCCCGGAGATCGAGGAAGCCGCAGCGCTTGTCCACGCACGGAGCCGTTGGGCGAGAGCGGGGGCGACAGGTGCCACGGCCTGGCTGATGACGCTCTCGATGCCCGCCGGCACCCGGCCGCCGTGCAGACGGCGCCGCGTCTCCAGCACCGCCCGGCGCTGCCCATCGGTAAGCCGTTCGTCAGGCACCACATCGCGCCCCAGCTCCTCGGCCAGCTCACGAGCCAGCTCCGCCTTCTCCCCGGCCTCCTCCTCCAGCTGTGCCGCGCGCGCGAACAGCGCGGGATTTCCCGCCCGCGCCCACGCCTGCCACGGCATCCCGGCCGCCCTCACCAACGCCACCGAACCGACACGGCTGTGGCCTGTCAGATCAACGGCTGCGGCCGGCTCAGATACGAGCGGCATCCCGGCTCCCTTCCGCGGTCAGCGCCTCAGCGATCAAGCTCTGGCGGGCCCAGGAGACCAGGCCGCGGTTCCAGTGGAAGACCGTGACGTAGGCGAGGGCCTGCCGCGGCCCCAGCGGGACCGGCTGCTCCGCCGCCGCACCCGCCTCGAACCAGCCCGTACGCCAGCGCCGCGCCGCCTCCCCCACCGCGTCGAGCTGCCGCACCAGCGCCCCGGCCCGCTCCACCGGGAAAACGGCGAGCGCCTGGGCCCGGGGCATCACCCACTGGGCACGGATGCCCTCCGCGGCACGCTGTACCCGCGCGTCCGCCATCCGCTGTCCACCCAGCCGCCGACCGGTGGCCGACCGCACCGTCTCCCACACGCCTCGGTGCTCCCAACCCGCGATCCCCAGCCCGGCGAACATCTCCCGCAGCACCAGCAGTGACCAGCGCCACCCCGGCACGGCGTCGGCGCCGGCATCGGCATCGGCATCGGCATCGGCCGTATCAACGTGGTGATCCAGCCAGGCCAGCGAGTCCAGCGTGAACAGGTCATGCGCGAACGGCATCGATCCCGGCCCGCCGAACAGGTAGGACTCCGGTTCGTAGACCGCGCCCACCGGCGCCGCCCGCAGGCCCGGAAGCCGCGACACCCGACGCTCCAACGCCTCCCGTGCTGCCTCCGCCCGGGGTTGAGGCAGCTGGAACCGCACCCGCAGCCCCGGCTCCTTGTGCATGAAGAAGACGTTGCGCACCCCACCCTCGGCAAGGAACTCCCGCGCGGTCACCGCCAGATCGGCATACAGGTCACGGCGCTCGCCTTCCGCGGGACTGAGGTTGAACTGCACCCACCCCTCCCCGCGGCCGTAGGCACGCACCGCCGCGCGTCCCGCGGAATAGAAGACCCGCCTCCGCTCCAGAACACGGCCGAACCTCCCGCCCCGGCAGTTCGGCACCCACGACAGCTCACCCACGCCGCCCACCTCCCTCCTCGATTGAAGAAGCCGCGAACCCATCGACCGCGAGAACGTCGACCGCGAGAACGTCGAACCGGCAGGCCCCGAGCCCGTCGAACCGGCAGGCCCGGCAAGGACCTTGGATGACGAGCAGAGACGCGGCTCGGCGTTCGCGGTGGAGCGTGCCGGTGAAAGGCCGCCGGTGAACGGACGGAACTCCAACCATCCACACACACGCCGTAATCGACTGATTACTCAGAGCATCCCCGGAGCGGCAAGCTTGAACCTGCGGTCATCCCTACGAGGTACCGGCGCACGGGTGTCAGGGCCCGCGCGTTCAGCGCACATGAAGCGCATTACCGGCGCGATCCGCGTTCGCCCACAGGTCCGTTCACCGATGAGCCATATCGGACTGCCGGTGATTTTTGGCGCGAAAGTGTCAGTTCGGCGGACCGTGAACCGGGCAGGTTGGGCCCGACAACGCGGGCGGTGCTCCTGGCCGTGCTCCGTTCGACGACGGCACCGCGCGGGTGCGAGCGGTGGGCGGGACGGAAACGCGGTCCCGTCCCGCTGTCGCAAGGTGCTCGGCATGGCACCGGTACTGCGACGCCCACCGCCATGCTTGGCCGGCCCGTCGGCCATGGGGTCGTAGACGTACGGCTACAAGACCGGCGGACCTTGCTCAATGCGCCGCAGCACCGGTGTGAGCCGGTCGAGTGCTTCGCTGGTCTGGATCTGCCGCTCGTCCCACCAGGTGGCTCCCGCCTCCGCCAACGGGCCGATCAGATCGCGGGTCTTGGCGGCGTCGCCGCCTGGCGTGGCACCGCCGAGGACGATCTCGAAGGGGGTGCCGGACCGGTCCTCGCGCTGCGTGCGAAGGTATGCGACCAGGTCGCGGACCTGACCGGCGGGCGGCACGTGGCCGTGCCTGGCGTCGGTGAACAGCGGGACCGCGCCGTCCCAGCGGGCGGCCCGCCGCATCGGTGGGCGGTTCGGCCAGAAGCCGGCGACCCAGACCGGCGGCCGGGGGCGCTGCACCGTCGCGGGCAGCAAAGTCACGTCCCGTACCTGGTAGTGCCGCCCGTCGTGATTCACCGGCTCACCCGACCAGTAACGCTGGAGCAGGTCCAAGCCCTCGTCCAGCCGCTCGGCCAGCACCTTCGGGTCCGTGGTGTCACCGAAACTCGCGTACTCGTCCTCGACGGGCCCGCCCAGCCCCGCCGCGAAGGTGACCCGCCCGCCGCTCACGGCGTCCAGGGTCGCCACCTGGCGGGCGAGCTGCTGCGGGCGCCGCCGCGCGACCGGGGTGACCAGTGTGCCCAGCCTGATTCGGGAGGTCGCCAGCGCCGCGGCGGTCAGCAGCATCCACGGGTCCCCGAAGGGCCTGCCCTGGTGCTTGCGATGCAGCACATGATCCCAGACGAACAGCCCGTCCCACCCTGCCTGTTCCGCCGCCGCGGCCACCTTCGCCACGGTCCTGGGGTCGGCGAAGTCGCCGAAGTTCGGAATGTTGACCGAGAAACGCATCCCCGCATCCTGCTGCACGGCACCGGGACCGGCAACCGATTAGGTCCTGTCCGGTCGATCTTCGTGCTTCGTGGACCAGGCCAGGGTCTCTGGTGGAAGGGGGTACCTCCCGTGCCGTTCAGGCCACGGCGGAGCATCGCGAGGCGAAGGATCGGCGTCGTCGATGTCCCGGCCCGCCAACTGCGGCGCCAACAGCGGGTGCCGGGCAGCGCGGCCTCGCGGCCTCGCGGCCTCCGCAGGCGCGCCGCCCCGGTTCCCGGTCAGCTGGTGGCGAGGAGTTCGAGCGTATCGATCACGCGGTTCGAGAAGCCCCACTCGTTGTCGTACCAGGCGACCACCTTGATGTGACGGCCGTCGACGCGGGTGAGAGCCGAGTCGAAGATCGACGAGGCGGGATTGCCCGTGATGTCGGACGACACGAGCGGGTCGTCCGAGTATTCGAGTACGCCCGCGAGCGACCCCTGAGCCGCGTCGCGGTACGCCGCCAGCACCTCCTCGCGCGTCACGTCACGAGCGACGGTCGTATTGAGTTCGACGATCGATCCCACCGGAACCGGCACGCGGATCGAGTCGCCCGACAGCTTGCCGTCGAGGTTCGGCAGCACGAGGCCGATCGCCTTGGCGGCGCCTGTCGTGGTCGGCACGATGTTGACCGCGGCCGCGCGGGCACGGCGGGCGTCACGGTGCGGACCGTCCTGCAGGTTCTGCTCCTGCGTGTAGGCGTGCACCGTCGTCATGAAGCCGTGCTCGATGCCGGCAAGACCGTCGAGCACCGCGGCCAGCGGCGCGAGCGCGTTGGTCGTGCACGAGGCGTTCGAGACGATCGTGTGCGCGGCCGGGTCGTACGCGTCGGTGTTGACCCCGAACGCGAGTGTGACATCGGCGCCGTCCGCCGGCGCGCTGATGAGTACCCTGCCGGCGCCCGCGTCGATGTGGGCGCGGGCGGCCTTGGCCGACGTGAAGCGGCCGGTCGCCTCAAGCACGATGTCGACGCCGAGCTCGGCCCAGGGCAACTGCGCCGGTTCGCGCTCGGCGAGCACGGTGATGCGACGGCCGTCGACGACGAGGGCGTCGCCGTCGACAGTCACGGGGCGGCCGAGCCGGCCCGCCGTGGTGTCATAGGCGAGCAGCCGCGCGAGGGTGGCGGGCTCCGTGAGGTCGTTGACGGCGACGACCTCCAGGTCGCTGTCGCGTTCGAGCAGCGCGCGCAGCACATTGCGTCCGATACGGCCGAATCCGTTGATGGCGATGCGAGTCATGAGTGGTGTCCCTTCGTGTTCGCCGCCAGGTTCTCGCGCGGCTTCCGCCGGTGACAGCGGCGTGATCGCCAGGGTCCAAAAGAATCACGCCACAGGGCGGTGACGGGTTACTGCCCGTAGGGTCTTTCGTTTGGATCAGGCTGGATCGGGGAGCGCCCGCCGCGGCAGCGGCTGGTGTCCGCGGTGGTGCCGTGGATCGCGAGGCGGAGGGTCGGCGTCGTCGATGGACTGGACGTACTTGGACGACTCCGACAACACGGCGAGGTGCCGTCCCAGGCATTCCGAGCCCGCGAAGATCGGCCGGACAGGGCCTGGGTGAACGGGTCACTGTCCCTGGGTGAAGGTGCGCCGGTATTCGCTCGGCGTGGTGCCGAGAATGCGCTGGAAGTGCAGCCGCAGATTCGCACCGGTGCCGAGACCGACGTCGGCGGCGATCTGCTCGATGCCCCGTTGCGAACGTTCGAGCAGCTCACGGGCCACGTCGATGCGGGCTCGCATGACCCACTGCATCGGCGTGTACCCCGTGTCCTCGACGAAGCGCCGCGAGAACGTGCGCGGCGACACCGCCGCATGCCGGGCGAGCGCTTCAAGGGTGAGGGGCTCGCCGAGCCGGTGCAGCGCCCATTCCCGGGTGGCGGCGAACCGCTCGCCGAGCGTCTCGGGCACACTGCGCGGCACGTACTGTGCCTGACCGCCGCTGCGGTAGGGGGCGGCCACCAGGCGCCGCGCCGCGTGGTTCGACGCGGACACCCCCAGATCGCGGCGCAGGATGTGCAGGCACAGGTCGATGCCCGAGGCGGCGCCAGCCGACGTCAGCACGCTGCCCTCGTCGACGAACAGAACGTTGGCGTCGACCTGAACGAGTGGACGCTTCACCGCGAGTGCCCGCGTGTAGTGCCAGTGGGTCGTGGCGCGCTTGCCGTCGAGCAGGCCCGTGGCGGCGAGTGCGAAGGCGCCCGTCGAGATGGCGGCGAGCCGCGCGCCCCGGTGGTGGGCGGCGATCAGCGCGTCGACGACGGCCTGCGGCGGGTCGTCACGGTCCGGATGCCGGTAGCCGGGAACGAAGACGATGTCGGCCCACGCGAGTGCTTCGAGGCCGTGGGCGACGTAGTACGACAGGCCGTCGCCGCCGGCCACGAGACCCGGCGCCGCGCCGCACACCCGTACCTCGTACGGCATGCTCGCGCGGGTCGTGAACACCTGCGCGGGAATACCGACGTCGAGAGGCTTCGCACCTTCGAGCACGAGGACGGCGACGTGATGCAGGGGCGGGGCTGACACGGGGAAGAGGATACGTGGGAGTGCGGGGCCGGGGGCGCATCAGCCCAGTTCCCGGAGACGCGCGGGTCCGCCGGGAACTGCGCCGATATGGGCGCGGACATCGCCCGTTTTCCGCACGGCGTGGCCGCATGGCCGGGTTCCCACCGACGCGAGGACCGTCTGTCCTGGGACGAGTGGGCCATCAGGCCCGCGCGCGGAACATATTGATCTCCGGACCGCGGTGAGCCTCCACGGGGAGCGGCTCTCGCCGGCGATGCGCCGCAGGGTCGCCGGGCATCCCGATCCGGCGGTCCGTGACGCGTGGACCTCGGGGTACCGATCGGCATCGCCGACCTGGAGGAAGCCTACGGCCGGCCTCGGACAGGACTCGCCGGCGCACCGAGTCCGAGGCTGCGTGCCGCGGTCGCGCGAAGCTGGTACGACCGGCCTCTCGCCGTGCACGTGGGACTACTCGCCGACCCGGATCGCCAGGTCCGTGCAGCCGCCGCCGAGCACAGCCAACCAGGTGTCCCGCCCGAGTGGAGGGACCGTTGCCTTGCCGAGACCCGCAACCGACTGTACGCGCTCGCAGAAGCCGACGCGCGGACGGAAGCATCGATGCCGAGGTCGCTCTGAACTGGAACTTCGCCGAACCGGACTGGCTGCGCGATGTGCCCCTCAACGAGCAAATAACCTACCTGGACTGCCCGTACGCGACATTCCGGCGCGTACGGGCCTCCTGCTACGACCTTCCTGAAGAGGCATGGCATCGGCTGGACAACGACCGGGAACTCAAGGCCGCCGTGCTGTCGCCCGTCGGCCGGACGCACCACCGGAAGTCCTGGAACGGCTTGTCCGCGCCCACGGCGACGTGTTCCACATCCGACCGCTACTCGTCGACCACCCCAACTTCCCCCGTCACACACTGCGTACGTTCGTCGACGAACCGAGCCCGGACGCGGACCCCGAGGTCGCCGACGATGCCGCTGCCAACTCCACGCTCAGGCTCTCATCGCTGTATCGAATCCTCACCGCTGCCGGCTTGTGATCACTTTCCCCACCACTGGCCTTGAATTTCGATCAGTTCCACCTTCTTACGGGTACGACGCCGCCCGCGGCCGGTCGCTGCCGCGCCTGTCGGCCAGGAGACGGCCGGTTGCGTACTGTCCGTCCCTCAACACGCCTTCATATGCTCCTGGTCGGCCTGTCTTCCTGGCCTCGACCCCGGGGTGATTGCTATGGACAGCGAAACCGTTATCGCGACGTCAGCCGTAGTGATCGCTGTCGCTTCACTCGTCGTCTCAGTCCTCCAGGGCCGCGCGGCACGCCGGCACAACCGCAACTCCGTCCGTCCTCTCCTGGTACTGCAGCGCACCCTGGTGCCCGGCGCCGTGGCAGGGCTCAGGCTCACCAACTCCGGACTCGGCCCAGCCGTGGTGACCAGCACTGTCGTGATGGTCGACGGAGAGAAGATCGGCCCCTGGAGCAAAGCCAGCGCGGACCGGATCCGCACCGCCCTCGGCCTGTGGCCCACCGTCATGACCTTCCGCGAGCCGCAGTACCTGGCCACCGGATATGACGAGTACCTGCTGAGACTCTCCGACTACCGCAGAGACCATGTCGAATTCACCGAGCTGATCAGCCACCGGCTCTACCTAGAGATCCGCTACGAGTCGCTGTACGGCGGCGAGAGCTTCCGGGCAATCCTCACTCCTGGAGTGCTGTAGACGTAACAGGATCCCGACTTAGCCAGAACTCGTGACGGATCACTTGTGCCAACAGAACGGCCAGCCGATCCAATTCAATTTTTCGCCGATGTGACCGCCCTGTCGACCGACCGACGCGGGCGCGAGTGAAAGCGGCAAGAGATCCCGGCATGGTGGCTGAGAACGGCCGGACCACATATCGACCACCTCTCGAAATACCTAAGGGGGCGAATAATGATCAAGACAATATTCCGGAGTGAGGATCTGCCACCGGAGGAGCGCCTGGCCCGCTTCGATGATCTTCAAGTGAACAGCGTGCACCCCATGCAGGTGAGAAGTGATGACGCGGAAGGCTTCCGGGCCACCGCGCGGGCGCTGGACCTCGGGGCGGTGAATGTCGTGGAATTGACGTGCTCGCTGTCCGATGTGCGGCGGACACCGAAGTTGATCCGGAAGTCCGATCCGGAGTTGCCCTCGATCGTGTTCGCCCTGCGCGGGCAGCTCGGGGTATCCCAGGCCGGCCACGACACGGCGCTGGGGACCCACGATTTCGCTGTGTACGGCGGTTCGCAGCCCTTTCACATCCGGATAGCCCCCGGCCATGACACCACCACGCTGGTGCGCGCCCATGTGCCACGGCCACTCCTGGCGCTGCCGGCGGGCGGTGCCGACCGGCTGCTGGCGATGCGTCTGCCCGGGAGCGCGGGGATGGAGGCGCTGCTCACCCAGTTCCTCACCAGTCTGACCAGTCTGACCAGTCTGACCAGTCTGACCAGCGACTCCTACCGGTCGGCGGACATCACTCGGTTGAGTACCGTCGCCCTCGACCTGCTGACGGCGACACTCGCCCATCATCTCGATGCCGACACCCTCGTACCGGCCGACTCCCACCGGCACGTCCTGCTTCTGAGCATCCAGGCGTTCGTCCAGCAGCACCTGCCCGAACCGCGGCTGACCCCGGGGTTCATCGCAGCCGCACACCACATCTCCGTCAGCTATCTGCACCGCCTCTTCGAAGCGCATGACACCACGGTCTCGGTGTGGATCCGCCGCCAGCGACTGGAACGCTCTCTCCGCGACCTCACCGACCCGGCACAACGGGCCGTTCCCATCCACCGCATCACACCCCGCTGGGGATTCAACGACCACGCGGCCTTCACGCGTGCCTTCCGCGCCGCCTACGGCATTCCGCCCAAGGACTACCGGCACCGCGCCCTCGACACGACGCGTCATTCGAAGCCTGGCAGATCACAGGACCACGAGGATGGCGCTTCATTTCGTTGCCCGGCGGAGACCTCGCGGTCTGGTCCCGCTCTGAAACGAGTGAGAATCCGCAAGATAGGACTGCGAAGCGATGAGAACGGCGGCGCCTGGACATGCCGTGGTGGCTGTCGTGAGAGCACGGCCGGCGAGATTAACCACGTTCTGGGCGCCTGACCAACAGGTTGTGGCCCCAACCTCCCGCGCAGCGGCAAGGTAGGCGAGAACCAGCGTCCGTTTGTCGTCCTGGCAGGCGGCCACCGCCAGTTGGGACGGGGAAATATCCCGGACCGGCACGGCGATCACCTCGTCCCGGACGACCAGCGGGGCGTTGCCGGTGGCCAGCAGCGCCACCCCTTGGCCGCTGACGACCGCCTCGTGGGTCTCCTCGGCGCTGGCCGCCACCCCGCCGATCCGCGACTGTCGACCGTCCCGGGCGTCCAGGGCGAGCCAGTAGTCCCGCAGCGGGCCGGCCTCAGAGGGGGGCTAGGAAGGGCTCCTCCAGCAGGTCGGTGAAGTCCACCTTTCCCTCGGGGTCGGACGCGGCCCGCGCCGCCAAGGGGAGTCCGTCCGGGAGCGCGACCAGCCGGGGTTCCCGGGCTACCACCGCATACTGGTAACGGTCATCGTCCGGTAGCGGCAACCAGACGAAGGCTACGTCGCTGGATCCGTCCGCCAACCCGGCGCTGGGGTCCACCCAGTTGACCTGGCGCAGGACGGGTCGCGCGTCCGGATGCGGGGAGACGAGGCGGGTCCGCAGAGCAGGCAGCAGCCCGCGGCTCGGACTGGTGGACATGCCGATCACCAGAGTGCGCCGCTCGGCGGTCTTCGCCTCCTCCACCGCCGCCTCCGCGGCCTGCCAGGCGGCCACCACCGCGCAGGCATGCGGCAACAGGGCTTCCCCCACCGCGGTCAACCGCACCGTCCGCCGATCCCGTTCGAACAGGACTGCGCCGAGTTGCCTCTCCAGCATCCGTATCTGCTTGCTCAGCGCGGGCTGGGAGACGAACAGCCGCTCGGCGGCGCGGGTGAAGCTCAATTCCTCGGCGACCGAGGTGAAGTAGCGCAAATCACGCCCATGGACGTCCATAACTCATGGCTATCACGACGAGTCTTGGGCGCCGCCCTGGTGCCTGGCTAAGGATCGGGCCTGTCGACGGGGGAAGGCCCGAACGGCAGTTGACGAGGGAGATGAAGATGAGCGAGAACGCCAAGGTCTGGCTGGTCACCGGCGCGAGCAGCGGTTTCGGGCGGGCCATCGCGGAGGCCGCGGCGGCGATCCGGCTGGCTCTGGACGCCGAGAAGACCCCGCTCCGCCTTGCCTTCGGCGGCGACGCGGTCGACTTCCTGACCGCACACCTGGACTCCGTACGGGCCGAGCTCAACGAGTGGGAGGAGACCTCCCGGGGGACGGACTTCGACACGGAGTGACAGCCGGGCAAGGGAAGGAGGGACGACATCTGCGTCGTGCTCCGGCGAGGACAGGTGTCCCGGCCTGCCGCCTCTGGTCGGCCGTGGGCCCTCCCTCGGTTGGCAGCCCTTGCCCTTACACGCGAAGTCTGAGCCGGAACAGGTCTGCTGTCCTGGCACGGGGGCACCCGCATACCAACCGCCGGACGAGCCGGTCATGCTACGGCCCTCTCCGGTGCGGCAAGGACACAAAAGGCACGAAGGACACACGCGCCGACCGCGGTTCCGCCTCGGGCGACCGCGCTGAAGGAGACATCATGATGACCTCGCTCACCACGACCACGACCGTGGCCGCCGACGCCACCGCCGCACCCGCATGGTTACACGTGCTGGTCATGACGGCGGCAGTGCTGATCCTCGTCTACAGCCTCACCCGACACAGCAATTGACCCGCACCCGGAACCGCACGAAGTCCACACCGCACCCCACCTCGGAACGCGCGCCTTCCGGACCTGCCCCGGCCCGCCGCGCTCCGCTCCGCCCCGCCCCGGTCGGTGCTACGAGCCGGTTGCGGCCCGTCCAGTACGGCCCCGGCCCCGGCCCCGGCCCCGGCCAGCCTGCACGGCTCCCAGCTCCGGCCTCCGCTCTCGGTGTTCTGGCGTGGTCGTCCTTGCGGGCCATGTGGCAGCCCTCGACGGTGGCCTGGTCCTGAGGCTCGCGACGCCAGCACGAAGCCGACCCGGTCGGCCACGCCCACCTCCACGGCCCGCGCGGGCGGCGCCGATGAAGACGGTGCTGATGTCCACCCCGGTGCCGGTCACACCATGGTCGCGGGACCAGGTGCACAACAGCTCGCCCTACCGCAGGCGAGGCCGAGCACGCGGGTGCCCGGGGACGGGCTGATGGCCTGCCCCAGAATGGTCAGTTTCTCGCTGATGAACGGGTTGCAGAGGCGATGGCTGCTCTCGCGGATGGTGAAACTACGTGGCAGATCCACTACTGGGATCCCTTCGGTCCGTGGCGGTCACAACGGTTGGGGAAGGCGGTCGGCGAAACCTGGCCGCGATTACCTGGACCGTCATCAAATGCACCTCTTCGGACGCGTGAAGGTTTGAGCCGCTAGAAGGTACGGCCACTGAGATCCGGCTGTCCATCGCATTTCCCGTCCTGCCAGGACACGCCTCATGCGATACGGATCGCCGGAGGCTCGACGAGCTGACGGCGTTCGGAACGAGCCCCGCTGAAGTCGATCTCCAGGGTCTTTCTTTTGGATCAGGCTGGGTGAGGGAGCGCCCGCCGCGATAGCGGCTGGTGTCCGCGTGGTGCCGTGGATCGCGAGGCGGAGGAGGGAGCCCACGCGGAGCGTGGGCGACCGATGACAACGCGGCGAGGCGCGCTGCCAGGGCACGCGAGCCCAGCAAGATCCAAACGAGAGGCCCTAGCCGACCAGGCGGCGGTGCCACTTCAGGGGGGTGACGGTGATGGCACGGCCGGGGTCACCGTCCCAGTCGGCATGGAGGCCGGCTGCATCCAGGGCGGCCACGACCTCGTGGCCGACGGCTGCGGTCGTCTCGGACGAGCCGTCGAAGCCGCCGTACAGGAGTATCAGTCCATGGCCAGCCGCAGCGGAGTCCGTGCACTGGGAGTGGAAATAAACGAAGCCACGGGCGTCGGGCCCGCCTTCGCCGCCGATCTCGGACTGGCCGCAGCCGCGGCAACAGGTGAAGTTCTCACGGGCGGTGATACCGGCCTCCCGCAGGACGGTGAACGCGCGGGTGAGCCGCTCAGGGTCGGTCTCGCCCTGCCAATCGGCCTGCTCCGCGACGCGCTCCAGCCACATCCGGTCGGCCAGCGCCTCCGCCTGCTCGCGCGACACGGGCCGGCGGTCCGCGGTGACCAGATACTCCTCGGTGAGCTCCGCCAGTTCGGCGCGGTCGGCGTACCCACCGACCAGCACCTCACGAACACGCTTCCCCAACTCCTCGCGCTCGCCTTCGTCCAGGTCGAGCGGCGGCACCTCGCGGCTGGGTCCCATGTCCAGCGGCGACCAGGCCGGTCCGGTGTCCCACCCGGACTCCTCGCGGGCCCAGCCGGTCATCGCCGCGATCACCGCCTCGGAACCGTTGGCCATCACCCGGAAGTGCCGGTCGGCGGCGCCGTCGCGGTGTTCCAGCGTGTAGTCCCCGCCTGTCCTGTGCCGGACCTGGGCGAAGGCGTCGGGCAGATCGGGTATCCGGTGGACCACCAGGAACTGATCACCGTCACCGCCGATTCGCCGGACCAACCCGGCCAGTTCCTCGGCGGACACGCGAACGTGCCGCTCCCCGTTCTCCGTCTTCACCACGATTTCGAGCATTCGCCGACTCTGACACACCCCTCTGACAACGGATCTCCGGGAACCCGCGACCGACCCGCCGGGCGGCCCGTCCTGCCTGGCGCCGGAGATTGAACGACAAGTGCAGAACGTGTTTCTGAACTTAGACAGCGAAGCGCCACCATATCTGGCGTTATGATCATGATCATGACGACATCGGAACCAACCATCGTCGCCACCTCCGGCGGACTCCGCGTCGGAGAGCGCACCAGTGTCCTGTTCGATGCCCTGGCGCATCACGCTGTCGACCTCTCAGGCGTGCACGGCCGGCGGCCGCGTGTCATGTACGTCGGCACCGCGATCGGAGACGCCGAGCACTTCACCGCCCGGATCACGGAAGCCGCGCGGATAGCAGGATTCGAGCTGACACCGCTGCACCTGTTCCCCATGCCGAACGTGGAGGACATCGAGGAGACGGTGCTCGCGCAGGATGTCGTCTGGGTCATGGGCGGCTCGGTGGCCAATCTGCTGGCGGTATGGCGGGTCCACCACCTGGACCACATACTGCGCCGCGCCTGGCAGGCCGGCGTCGTACTGAGCGGTGTCAGCGCGGGATCCATCTGCTGGTTCGAAGGAGGCACGACCGACTCCTTCGGGCCGGAACTGCGTCCGGTCACGAACGCTCTCGGGTTCCTGCCCTACGGCAACGGCGTGCATTACGACGTGGATGAAGGCCGGCGGCCGTTGATCCACCGCCTTGTCGCGGACGGCACCTTGCCGACAGCTCATTGCACCGACGACGGAGTCGGCCTGGTCTACCGTGGGACGGAACTGGTGGAGGCGGTGACAGAGGCTCCGGGCAAGGGCGCCTATCTGGTCGGACGCGAAGGCGACAGAGCCGTGGAGGATCGCGTCGAGCCCCGCAGGCTGCCCGCGGTCTCACGCTGAGACCGCGGTAAATCGATCTCATGCCAAAACCGCCGTAAAGCCGTAAAGCCGTAAAGCCGTAAAGCCGTAAAACGGTCGGACCGCAACGCCGATCGCAGTCCCACGATCGCCCGGACAGGGCCTACGCGGTCCCGGACAGATGGCCTCTGAAGAAATCGGTCAGCTTCGCGACCGCCGGCGTGACGTACTCGGCCTTGTCGTAGAGGTCGGTGTGCACGGCGCCCTCGATCCAGTGGAATTCCTTCGGGCCGAGTGCCTTCTGGAACGCGTCCACACTCATCCAGGAGGTCACCGCATCACGGCCGACGATCATGAGCAGCGGGCGCGGCGCGATCAGGCCGACGGAGCGGAAGGCGTCGAAGGCGCTGATGCGGTCGACGCTGCTCCAGGTCAACGACTTCGCCGAGCGGGGGTGCCCGGCACGCAGGGTGCAGTAGTACTCCCAGCCTTCGTAGACATGCGGTCCGCCCGCGCGCGCCTCCTCCTCGGTGTCGGGGAAGATCTTGAAGGTCTGGACGCCCTCGCCGCGGGCTTCGGCGGTCCGCGCCGCAGCGGCGGCGTCGAGCATGCCCTCGATGACGGCGGGGCTCTGGGTGCCGTCGGCGCCGAACCGGAACTGGCGGGAGATGTCGACGGCGCTGACCGTGCCGAGGGCCTTGATGCGGTGTTCGGTCGCGGTGGCGGCGAGACCGTACCCACCGGAGGCGCAGATACCGAGCATCCCGATGCGGTCGGGATCGACCTCGTCCCGGGTGGTGAGGAACGAGACCGCGGCCCTGATGTCCTCGACCCGCCGGGCCGGGTCCTCCAGGCCGCGCGGTTCGCCTTCGCTCCCGCCCTGGTGGGCGGCGTCGAACGCGAGGGTGACGAAGCCCTGCTCGGCCAGGCGCCGCGCGTACAGACCCGCGGCCTGCTCCTTGACACCGCTGCCCGGGTGGCCGACGACGAGAGCCGCGCGCGGGCCGGTGGCGTCCTCGGGGGTGTAGAGATGTCCGGCGATCTTCAGGCCGTCGCTGAGGAAGGTGACGTCTGTCCGCATGTGTGGTGCTCTCCAGTCCTTACGAAGTGGTTGTCCGACGGCTTCCACCGTCGCGCCCGCCCGGTGCGGGGTACCAGGGAGAGACCTGCCTATGCAGGCCGGTACCAGGCAGGCTGCCGCGATCTCCGGGAGACTGGCGCCGTGGCTACCGAGGACAACGAACTGGGCGCATTCCTGCGCGCCCGCCGCGCCGCGCTGGACCCGCGTGAGGCGGGCATGGCCGACGACGGCAGACCGCGCCGTGTCCCCGGCCTGCGCCGGGAGGAGCTGGCCCAGCTCGCGCATGTGAGCGTCGACTACATCGTCCGGCTGGAACAGGGGCGCACCCGCCGGGTCTCCCGCTCGGTCCTCGACGCGCTCGCCGAGGCGCTACAGCTCGCCCCGGACGAATGCGACTACCTCTTCACCGTGGCCGACGTCGCCCCCGCGGCTCCCGTCCGGCATGCCGACCGGCCCGAGGTGGCGCCGCGACTGCGGCAGCTGCTGGACACGATGCCCGACATCCCCGCGATGGTCCTCAACCGCCGTATGGACGTCATGGCCTGGAATCGCGGCGCGGCGGCCCTGCTGACCGACTTCGGGGTGCTGCCCCCTGCCGAGCGCAACCTGATCCGGCTGACCTTCCTCGACAGCACGTTCCGATCCCTCTACGCGGACTGGCCTCGCGCCGCCCGCGACTGCGTCGCGGTCCTCCGTATGGAAGCAGGCCGCAACCCCCACGACCCCGCCCTGAGCGCGCTGGTCGGCGAGCTGAGTGTCCGCGACCAGGACTTCCGTACCTGGTGGGCCAGCCACCAGGTACGCGGCCCACAACAGCTCGCCAAGACGTACCACCACCCGGTGGCGGGCACCCTCGACCTGAACGTCCAGCAGTTCTCCGTCGACTCCCAGCCCGACCAGCAGTTGGTCGCCTTCACCGCGGAACCCGGCACCAGCTCCCAGGAAGCACTGCGCTTCCTCCTTCAGTGGTCCACGGGTTCCGTCGCCGATACCGAAAGGCGTGTTTGAGCTGCTCGTCGCGGCCATGCCGCTGATACGCCGCCGCGCCGAGCATGCCGGACACGAGGCCCCGCCGCGCGGGGTGCTCGGCGGTCTGGCAATCACGGGCACCGCCACCGTCGCCGTTGGTCCCGCCATCGGCGGACTGCTGATCGGCCGGCCGGGCCGGATGCCCAGGCGCCCCGAGGCGGGGACAAGGTGGGACTGGGGACAAGGTGGACCGGGACAAGGTGGACCGGGGACAAGGTGGGACCCGCCGTCAGCGTCGTCCCCCGCGCGGACCAGTGGTTGCCGGGCCGGTCAACCCGCTGGCTCGTTATTGACTACAGGGCGTGCTGAGATGATTCCACCATGTAGTGTCCCGGCGGATGCGGTGACCGTCATCCCTCAGCGGCGGAACAGGAGTTGGCGCGATGACCCAGGAACCAGCGGCCGTACCGGTACCGGGCGTCAAGGTCGATGGCTCGGAGGAGGCGGCCCGTCCCTTCGACACTCTCGGCCTGACGTACGAGGAAACGTACGCGGGCCTGCCCGAACAGCTCGCGGCGATCGACTGGCTGCTGGCCCAACTGCCCCCAGCGGCGAGGGTGCTGGACATCGGCTCGGGCACCGGACGGCCGACCGCGGAGCGGATCGCAGCGGCCGGCCACCACGTCTCGGGATACGACGTCTCGCAGACCATGGTGGGCCTGGCCCGCGCCCAGGTGCCCGCCGCCCGCTTCGAACTGGCTGACGTACGCGCCCTGCCCGACACCCCGGGGGCCTGGGACGCGGTCACCGCGTTCTTCTCGCTGTTGCAGATGCCACGCGCCGATCTCGACATCACCCTCGCCCGGATCGCGAACTGGCTGGCTCCCGGGGGTCTGTTCGTCCTCGCCGCCGTTCCCCTGGACGTGGACGACACCGAGATCGAGTGGATGGGACAGACCATCCGCGCCACCAGCTATCCCGCGGAGGTCTATCCCGAACTGCTGCGCACGGCCGGGCTGGAGGTCGTCCACAACCAGCTCAGTGTCTTCCATCCCGACTTCCCCGGCATGGGGGCGGAAGAGCATCTGTTCCTGTACGCCCGCAGGCCCGGAGGTCCTGCCGCGCCCGCGCACACCCCGGCCGGTCCCTGACCGCCGACCACCGTCGCCCGCCACTTCCCGATCCCCGCCGTTGCCGCCGGCGCCGGACCTTGGGCGAATTATCCTCGCGGGAAAGTGGGGCGTATCGTTGTCCTGTGGCGCTTACGCCCCCGCTTCGGAGTTCGTTCTTATCCGGATTCGGAGTTCCTTTTTGGGCGTGCGGTGCCCGGCCGCGCCAGTGCCACCCGTATACAGACTGCCAGCGCTGAGCTGCGGTGCGGTGGTCGCCGGACCGATGGTCGCCGGGCCAGACCGGGAGGCGATTTCGATGGCGAAGATCCTTTTTGTTGTCACCGGGGCGAGTTACTGGACGTTCAAGGACGGCCACAGGCACCCCACAGGCTTCTGGGCCGAAGAGTTCGTGGCCCCGTACACAGCGTTCACGGAAGCCGGTTACGAGGTCACGGTGGCGACGCCCGGTGGCGTGGTACCGCGGGTCGACACCATGAGCCTGTGGCCTGAGATGGCCGGCGGCGCGGAGATCGCCCGCCAGGAGGAGACGGTGATCGAGCGCGCCGACGAACTGAGGTTCCCGATCCCCTTGCAGGACATCCGCGTGGAGGACTACGACGCCGTCTACTACCCGGGCGGCCACGGTCCGATGGAGGACCTGGCCTTCGACAAGGACTCGGCCCGGATCCTGACGGAGGCCCTCGCCTCTGGCAAGCCTCTGGGAGTGGTCTGCCACGCGCCGGCCGCGCTGCTGGCCACCAGGCGCGCCGACGGTACATCGCCGTTCGACGGGTATCGGGTCACCGGCTTCACCAATGACGAGGAAGACGCCGTGGGTTTCCTGTCCAAGGCCAAGTGGACCATGGAGGACGAGGTCAGGAAGCTCTCCGTGGACTTCTCACGCGGCCCGGTCTGGGAGCCGTACACCGTGGTCGACCGCAACCTGCACACCGGCCAGAACCCGGCCTCGGCCGGACCGGCCTCCCGGGAAATCCTCAAAGTCCTCGGCCGGTGAGCTGAGGGAACGGCCTGGACCGGTCGGCCCACTTCTGGCGGGCCCTGAACGCCTGGCACGAGACCTCGACGCGTTGCCGGGCTGTCGGGTCGTCGGGGTGTCGGGTCGTCGGGGCGCCGAGATCGCCCGATTACCCGAAGCGGATCCCCTGCTGCTGCTCACTGACGTACCGCGCTCCGACGGCGGGTGCTCCGGCAGAGGCGGGTGCTCCGGCAGAGGCGGGTGCTCCGGCAGAGGCGGGTGCTCCGGCGAAAGGCGGGCGGCGGGCGGCGGGGAGACCCAGGTCACATTCGTCCATGTCACAGGTGGGCGGGCTTCCCCGTCTCAGGGGGTGTAGCCACCGACGACCACCGGCGACCACTGAGGAGCACACCATGGACGCGCGACTGAACTACTTCGGCAACCCGACCGCCGGCAAGACCCTCAAGTACATGATGTCGGCAGGCAAGGCGATCAAGGAATCGCCGCTGCCGGCCGCGACTCGGGAACTGGTGGCGCTGCGTGTGAGCCAGATCAACGGCTGCGCGGTCTGCGTCGACATGCACACCAAGGAAGCCTCCGCCGCCGGCGAGACCTCGGTGCGGCTGAACCTGGTGGCGGCGTGGCGGGAGGCCACGGTCTTCACCGAGGCCGAGCGTGCCGCGCTGGAGCTGGCGGAGCAGGGGACCCGGATCGCGGACGCGGCGGGCGGGGTCACTGACGAGGTGTGGGCGTCCGCCGCCAAGCACTACGACGAGGAGCAGGTCACCGCGCTGGTGATCCTGGTCTCCTTCATGAACACGGTGAACCGACTGAACGTCATCACCCAGCAGCCGGCGGGCGACTACGAACCCGGGCAGTTCCACTGAACGTCACGGGCACGGACACGGGCACGAGTATGAGTATGAGTATGAGTACGGACACGGGTGAGGGATGTCGGCGTGAGCAAGGTCGAGGACTTCGAGGAGCTGCGGCCGCTGCTGTTCTCGATCGCCTACCGGATTCTGGGCAGTGTGAGTGAGGCCGAGGACGCGGTGCAGGAGACGTGGCTGCGCTTTGACGGCTCGACGACCCGGCCCACGTCGACCAAGGCTTTCCTGTCGGCCGCGGTGACACGGATCTCGATCGATGTGCTGCGTTCTGCGCGGGTGCGGCGGGAGAAGTATGTCGGACCGTGGCTTCCCGAGCCGCTGCTGAGCGATCCGTATCAGGATCCGGCGCGGTCGGTGGAGCTGGCCGACTCGGTGTCGATGGCCGCGCTCCTGCTGCTGGAGCGGCTCAGCCCCCTGGAGCGGGCGGTCTTCTTGCTGAGGGAAGTGTTCGCCTTCGGATTCGACGAGGTCGCCGCGGCGGTGGGGCGTTCGGAGGCGGCGTGCCGGCAGCTGCTGGTGCGGGCGCGGCGGCATATGGAGGCCGGGCGGCCTCGGTTCGCGGCGGACCCCGAGGAACGGCGGGAGCTGGCGACGCGGTTCTTCGACGCGCTGAAGAACGGCGATGTGGGCGGGCTGCGGAATCTGCTCGCCGCCGACGTGCGGTTGGTCGGGGACGGCGGCGGCAAGGCCCCGCAGCTGGCCAAGGCCGTCATGGGTGCGGAGAACGTGGCCCGGGTGCTGGGTGCGGTCTTCCCCTGGCTGATCCGGATCGACGTGACGTTCGAGCCGCACGAGGTCAACGGCCAGTCCGGCGCGATCTTCCGCGACAGGGAGGGCAGGGTCCTGTACATCCTGGTCCTGGAGGTGCTCGACGGGCGGATTCAGACCATCCGCGGGGTGATCAACCCTGACAAGCTCGGCCATCTCGGGCCGGTGGCCGACGCCTGGGCCGTCGACCGCGAGGTGAAGCGGGCCCGTCGGCGGATGAACTGACCTCGACTGTGGTGCAGGCCGGCTCGAACCCGCTGACCGAACCCCGCTGACCGAACCCCGCTGACCGAACCCCGCTCGCCGTAACACGCTGAGCACGGAACTCGCCTTCGCGAGCGGGCTCGCCCTGTGAGGCAGGCACGGGGTCGCTGTCGCCTGGTAGCGTCGCTCTCTTCGGCCGGGACAGCCTGCTGGAGTCTTGACGGGATGCACAGTGACTTCTCCAGATGGCGAGGCCCTTGCCGCTGCGGTGGCAAGGATCGCGAAGACCTTCGGTGGCATGAAGGCCCAAGCGGACGAAACGGGCTGTGGCCGGTGCTTCGATGAAGGTGAAGTCGAGTTGCTGCGGGCGCCTGACGTTCCCCTCCCGGTGGACCTTGTCCGCCGGATCGCGAAGAAAGATCCTTTCCACTGGACCGACCGGCCCGCGATCATCCGGCGGATCCTGCCACAACTCGTCGTGGAACTCGCTGAAGGTGCGAGCGAGTCGGACCTCATGGCTCGCGGTCTTGCCGCGGCAGGCTGGTCGCAGTGGCCCCGCGAGCAGGCCCGGTCCGTCGCCGGTTTCCTTGAGGCGTGGTGGACGCGGACCCTGCGGGAGCAGTCTCCGCCGACTTCGGCGTGCGAGGTTTTCGAGTGCTGTGTGACTGCGAGTTCCTCGGTCACCTCGTGGCTCGCCCGCTGGGAGGCGGAGATGAGCCCGATCGCTCGTCAGCACCTCGACGAGAGCCTCAGCCGTTGGCGGGAGGAACTGATGTCCGAGATCTCGCCCTTCACCTGGTGGTGGGGCACCGAGGCGGAGGAGCGGGCCGCCTGGCACGAGCTGAAGGTCTGGCTGGCCGGTCAGCGGTGATACCGGGCGATCCGCGGCCGGACAGGCAGCCGAAAAGGGGCGGGACCCCACCAGGTGAAGGTCTCCCAGCGCCTCCCGTCGGCCCTCCGCCGCCCTCCGCAGAGCGCGGCGGAGCTCACCGTCACCGACGCCACCACCCGTCAGGCAACCGTGCCGCTCATATCGAGCAGGCCGAGCGCGATTGAATCGGCACGGGTGTGTCAACGCCCCGCGGTGGGGTTGATCCGGATCGGGCTGAGGACGGCCGGGGTCGTGCTGCCGGCATCTTTGACGAAGAGCCAGAACGGTTTGCTGGCGGTCGGTATCACGGTTCGGTGCTTCCCCTGGTCGCGGGCGGTGGGTTCATGGGCGGCATGCCGTCCCACCCGGCCGAGGGTCAGCTGTACTGCCAGGTTTGTACCGCGAGGTCATTGCAGTCCCATTGCTGAAGGGCCGCGCCCGCACCGCCCCAGTTCTTGACGTCCACACAGAGACCGTTCTTGAGGTTTCTGATGGTCAAGGAGCTGGTGCCGGCTCTGTACAGTGCCCACTGCTGCATGTCGCCGCTCCAGCAGGTCCACTGCTGCAGTTCGACGCCCGGGGTCGTGCTGCCCCCTGGGACATCGAGACACTTGCCGCTGTTCATGTTGACGAACGCGTAGTAGTTCACGCCGTTGATGGTGCTGATCACGTCCAGGCGCCACTTCTCCGCCGGGCCGCCGTAGCAGTCCCATTGCTGAATGCGGGCACCGTCGGCCTTTGAGCCATTGGCCACATCCATGCACAGATGGCTGTAATCATTCTTGAACTGATAGGGGCCGTACGAGACGGCGGGCGCCGCCTGCGCCGGCGTCGTGGCCAGCGCCATTCCCATGGCCACGGCGGCCACTGACACCGACGCGATGCTACGAATGCGCATTGTTTCCTCCCTCAGTCTGACTCCTGCCGGACCAGTCGCTCCGGCGGTCTCCACCATGACGTCGCGCCCTGCTCACGAACCTTGCGGCGACCTTGCGGATCGGCCAGCATCGAGACTCGGACCGCCTTTCACCCGCAATCGATCACTTGGGGGGAACACGTGGAATTCCGGATGTTCGGCGAGATGGAGGTACGGTCGGCAGGTCAGTCGCTCGACGTGGGGACGCCACGGCAGCAAACGGTGTTGGCTGCCCTGATCGTCGACGCACGACGACCGGTCGCGATCGAGACACTCGTCAACCGGGTCTGGGATCACACCCCGCCCGCCAATCCCCGGGCCGTGCTGTATTCGCATCTGAGCCGGATCCGGCGGCTGTTGGCACAGGCCGCCCCTCTCGCCGACGGGACAACGGCGCGGATCGAACGTCGGCACGCCGGCTATGTGCTGGACGCCGACCCGGATCTGACAGATTTACACCGATTCCGGCGATTAGCCGAACAAGGCGGTGACCGACGGCGCGGCGACGATGTTCGGGCCGCCGCGCTCGCCGAGGCGTTGCGCCTGTGGCGGGGATCGCCCCTCGCCGGCCTTCCCGGAGAATGGGCCGCGCAGGTCCGGGACAGCTGGCACCAGCGCCGGTTGGACGCGGTGGTGCAGTGGGCACAGATCGAGCTTCGACTCGGCCATCCCGCCTTGGTGATCGCCACGTTGCCCGATCTTGCCGCCGAGTATCCGCTGGTCGAGCCCTTCGAAACCCTGCTCATGCGAGCGCTGCACGCGACCGGGCGGGATGCGGAAGCCCTCGATCGCTACTCCGCCGTCCGGCAACGGCTGGCCGACAAGCTGGGTACCGACCCCGGTCCCGAGTTACGGGCCCTGCATCAGGCCGTCCTGCACGGCGAACTGCCGCCCGCACCAAGGGATCGCGTCACCACGGTAAGGACCGTCACTCCGCCGGCCCCGCACCCGCAACCCGCGGCCTCGCCCTCCGCAACAGCCCCGCACTGGCCCGAACTCGCTCCCGCGGACGGCGACGAGTCACCCACCATGCCGTCCGAAAACGGCCCCCTGGCGCCGGATCACGGCGCCGCCCTCGAACCCGTCGAACCCGGCTCCACCGAAGAGCCGCAGCCGCCCAAGACGTCGTCCGGGCGCGTCGATGCGGTCGGGACGGACACACCCGCGACCGGCACGCCCGCGACCGGCACACCGCCCAGACGGATACGGTTAAGGCTGACACCCCGGCGCACCATGCTGGCCGCTCTGACCGCGGTCGTCCTGCCCGCAGCGATCGGGTCGGTGCGCGTCTTCCAGCGTGACGAGGGCAATGAATTATCCTCCGTCACGCCCTCGATCCCGCCCTCGGTCGAACGCGCCCAAGCGCTCTTCGCCACCGCCCAGAAGTTGGACCGGAGTGGAAGAGCAAAAGAAGCACAGGCGGCAATCGTCGACGCGGTGCGGCTCTACGACGAACTCATCAAGTTGAACCCGGACCGGAACGCGCCGCCACTCGCCCCCGCTGTCATCCGGGCGCTGGGCAGAGCCGGCGTGGACTTCAGCGTCTCAGAGGCCGTATTGCGTACCTGGCTCGTCAATCCGGTCTATACGCCCTACCCGGCGATTTCTCAGATGCTCCTGCTTCGGGGATGGCAACTCAAAGCGCCGGTCTACCTCGATGTCATCGTCTCGAACTATGAGAGCACGCCCGGAATCACGTCTCCACGTAACGTCGCGGATGTACGACCTGATGTTCTGAAGGCGGCCACTCTGGAGGGCTCGAACACGCGCTATGGGACACAGGTGAGAGATCTCGACCAACTCCTTGAGCCCTAATACCGTGTCCTATGCGGTGAGGTGGAGGAGTCGTTCGGAAGGCGGTCAGTGCACGCGTTCACCGCACTCCGCCGGAAACAGGACGGCGCCCGGCGGCAGTTCACCCGGATACCGTCCGGCGACCCGCAGGCAGGCTTCGGGGGAGCCTTTCGCGGGCGGGTATTCGAGGGCGACCTCGCCCAGTACGGTGATCTCCCCCTGGACGTGCAGTTCCGCGGCGTGCACGCCGTCCGGGAAACGGCCGGCCAGGGTCCCGAAGGCGGCCGTGCCGCCGCCGTCGGCGACACACTCCCGGATCTCGAAGCACCAGTGTCCGGCCGCGTCGGCGAGGAGGGATCTGCCTCTTCCGCCCAGCCCCGCGAGCCAGTCGGCGCGGGTCCGCAGGTGATGGGCGAGGGCGCAGCAGACCGGGACGGCTGTGCCGTGGGGCGTCGTCACCCGCGTGTAGCCGGCGTGGGGAAAGGAGGACAAGGCCTCGTCGAGCAGCCCGAGAGCGGTGTCCCGTACCGCCGGGTGCCCCGTCCGGGCGATGCCCAGCAGCAGAGGGGCCGCGACCGCGACCGCTGGGAACACCGCGGCACTGTGGCGTGTGTGAGTCCGCCGCCGCTGAGCAGAGAGTGCGCTTCCGCGGCCGCCACCAGGTTCGCCGCGCGGGCCAGGGCGCGCAGACCGCCGGCGGCACGAGCCGGTTCGTACCAGCCGGGACGGCCGGGTACGGCGCCCCAGTCCACCGCGTCGATCGTCTCGATCACGTCCAACACGACAGCATCATCACATCCGGCTTTGCCCCCCGGTCCATCAGCCCATCAGCCCACCGAACCAACGGCCCAGCGCCGGGCGAGGTGCCGTGGATGGCGGGGTGCCGTGGATGGCGGGGTGCCGTGGATGGCGGGGTTATCCGTCGGTTGCCGGAGCTCCGGGGTGGGGGACGACGAGGAGCTGGGCGGGGCCGTTGAGGGAGAGCGAGGGGACAGGGGCGGGCGGCTCGTCGGGGTGGGCGAGAGTGAGGTGGGGCAGGCGGGCGAACAGGGTGGTCAGAGCGATATGGGTCTCCGCCCGCGCGAGGTGGGCGCCGAGACAGAAGTGGGGGCCGTGGCCGAAGGCGAGGTGTTCTTTGCCGCTTCGGGTGGGATCGAACGTGTCCGGGCTGTCCGGGTGGATCTCGGGGTCGCGTCCGGCGGCCGCGAAGGCGATGATGACCGGTTCGCCCCTGCGGATGAGAACGCCTTCGCCGAGGTCGATGTCCTCGAGGGCGTAGCGCATCGGGTGGTGCATGATCGGGCCGTTGTGGCGCAGCGTCTCCTCGATGACGTCGTCCCAGCTGACCGTGGTCAGCCGTAGCTGGACGAGGTGTTCGGGCCGGGAGAGCAGGGCGTGGACGGCGCTGGTGATGAGGTTGACGGCCGTCTCGTACCCCGCGGCGAGCATCAGGAAGAGATGGTCGAGCAGTTCCTTGTCGGTCAGCGGCGCCTCGCTCTCCGTGGGCGGGGTGAGGAGGTCGCTGGTGAAGTCGGCCCCGGGGTGCGCCCTTTTGTGCTCCAGCAACTCGACGAGCCGTGCGTACAGTTCGGCCATGCGGGCTCGCCCTTGCTCGGGGCTCGCCGTGGTGTCCATCAGCGCGTCGATGGAGGCGCCGAGTTTTTCCCGGAGGGCCTCGGGGACACCGAACAGGTCGCAGATGACTGTCATGGTCAGGGGCAGGGACAGCGCGCGCCGGATGTCGGCGCTCCGGCCGGGCGGCAGGGAGTGGAGCGCTTCGACCAGCCGGTCCGCCGTCGCCTGGATCTGCGGGCGCATCGCCTCCACCCGCCGCGGTGAGAACGACGGGGCCATCCTGCGGCGCAGCCTGCGGTGCTCCTCACCGTAGGCGTTCAGGAAGTTCTGCATGAGGGCGGAGACCGCGAGGGGCCAGCCCTCGGGTACGTCGGCGAGGCCTGGCCAGTGCCGGGGATCGCGGGAGACGCGGGGATCGCTGGTCAGTTTCTGGATGACACTGTGGCGTGTGACCGACCAGGCGCGGACACCTCCCGGGAGTTCGACCGGGGTTGCCGGGCCCATGGCACGCAGAACAGCCGCGTCGGCATGGGCCGCACGCGCTGTGGGATCCAGCACAGGACACCGAGAATCGGATAAAGCGGACATATGACGCTCCTCTCGGCCGCCGTGCTCCCGGGGGGCATATCGCGGCCGTCGATGTCGGTTTCGGCAGGACCCGGACCCGAATCGCCGGCCCGCACGGCGTCGGGCTTGTCCTCTTCTTCTACGCGCCGATCAGGAGCCTGGCAACGGTGACGAACGCGCCACACATATGTGCTGAACAGGGCACCGAGCGAATGGCCGACGCCCGCAAGCGGTTTCGTGCGGTGGCAACCCCTACGGCTCCCCTGGCACGGTCACCCGGCTTCCCGATACGGTCACCCGACTTCACCGGCGCGGTCACCCGACTTTGCCGGCACGATCACCGCCACCGTCACCGTCACCGTCGCCGTCACCGCGATCCGTGAGCGGCGGCACGCGCGCGAGCGCGGCCACGGAGCCCGGAGCCCGGAGCCCGGAGGTCAGGTCCGCGAGGACACCTGGCATCGCGCCGCCGCGCCCGGCACAGGCATACTCAGCCCTGCGAGCACGCGGGTGCCCGCGAGCAGCGGGAGGTGCGCGATGGTGTCGTCGTCAGGGACGGAACCCCGGAGGATCACGATCCATGACGTCGCCCGGTCCGCCGGAGTGTCCCGTCAGACCGTGTCGCGGGCGCTCAACGACAAGGACGAGATCGACGGCTCCACCAAACAGCGTGTGCTCGACGCCGCCCGCGAGCTGGGCTACCGGCCGAGCCGGTTCGCCCGCGGTCTGGTCCGGCAGGACACCACCACCATCGGCCTGGTGATCCCGGACCTGCTCAACCCGTTCTTCACCGAGGTCGCCGCGGCGGCGCTGGAGGCGGCCCGCGCCCGCGGCTGGCATGTCGTCGTATACGACACCGCGGACAGGGCCGAGGAGGAACTCGGCACACTGCAGGTGATCGCCTCCCAGGTGGACGCGGTCGTCGGCTACTTCAGCTGCTCCGAGGACGATCTGGAGCGGTTCACCCGCGGCGCCCCGGTGGTGCTCATCGGCCGCGAACACCACACGGCGCGGTTCAGCTCGATCCGGATCGACGGCGAGGAGGGCGTCCATGCCGCGGTCGCGCACCTGGTGGCGCGGGGGCACCGCCGGATCGGCATGCTCGACCACGACGGCCGCGCGGAGCCGAGCATCCGGCGCGAGTGGTTCACGACGGCCGCGGCGGCGTACGGGATCGACGCCGGCCTGGCGGTCGGTGCGGAGCAGTCGGCCGACGGCGGCGGAGCGGCGCTCAAGGCCCTGCTCACCGCCCATCCCGAGGTCACCGCGGTCTTCACCTTCAACGACATCATCGCGATCGGCGCCCTGCGCGAGGCGCGCCGGCTGGGCAGGAGCGTCCCCCGGGATCTCGCCGTGATCGGCTTCGACGGCCTCCAGCTGGGCACCCTCGTCGAGCCCCCGCTCTCCAGCGTCGCCCTCGACACACGAAAGCTCGGCGCGCTCGCCATCGACCAGGCCGCGAGGCTGCTGACCGGGGTGAATCCGCTGGGGGCCGACGATCTCGTCGTCCGGGCCGAACTGCGGCTGGGCGGGTCCGCTTAACCTGCCGGACTCGTGCGCGACTCCAAAGCCTTGACACTCGACCGCACCGGAGCGCACACTTCCGAACAATTCACAGCACCCGTGAGCGCTCCCGTGAACGTTCACGTGAACGCTCACGGGCGGAATGCATGGTTTTCCCATGTCTGCCACGGCGCTCGGCCCTGAACCGACCCCGTTGTGTCCTGTCCATTCCAACCAGAAGGCATCCCCCGCCTGAGTGTCAACGTCGACCCGTCTAGCGCCGCCGCTAGTCGTCCTCTGGAACGGAAAATATGAGCAGCACCGTCACGCGCATCCGCCTCGCCGCCATCGCCGCGGCGGCCAGTATCGCCGTACTCGCCGGGTGTTCGTCGCCCGCTCCGTCGGGTGACGCCTCCGCGTCCTCCTGTGCGCCCGCGAAGGGCAAAGTCACCCTCCAGTACTGGAACACCGTTCCGGGCATGGACCAGGTCGTCGCCCTGTGGAACAAGAAGAACCCGGACATCCAGGTGGAGATGAAGAACATCTCCAACGACCAGTACGGCACCCTCGGCAACGCCCTCAAGGCCGACAAGGCACCGGACCTCGCCCAGGTCGGTTACGACGAACTTCCCAACCTGCGCACCCAGAACGCCTTCGTGGACGTCTCGGCCTGCTCGGATGCCACCGCGGCCAAGTCGAAGTTCGTGCCGTGGACCTGGTCGCAGGCCAGTTTCGGGGACACCGGTGTGTTCGCCTTCCCCCAGGACACCGGTCCGATGGCCCTCTACGTACGCAGCGACATCTTCAAGCAGCACGGCCTCACGGTCCCGAAGACCTGGGACGAGTACGCGGCGGACGCGCAGAAGCTACACAAGGCCGACTCCGACCTCAGCATCACGTTCTTCGACCCGAACAACGCCGAGTGGTTCAACGGACTCCTCTGGCAGAACAACGCCGAGATGTACAGCTACTCCGGTGACAAGTGGCACGTCACCGTCGCGTCCGACCAGAGCAAGCAGGTCGCCGAGTACTGGCAGAAGCTGATCGACGCCAAGCTCGTCCGCACCGACCTCGCCCACGGGTCGACCCAGATGTACGCCGCGTACCAGAAGAACCAGATCGCCAGCTACGTCGGCGCCGCCTGGGGCTACAGCATGTTCCGTGACAACCTGCCCGACCAGGCCGGCAAGTGGTCGATCGTCCCGATGCCCACCTGGGGCTCGAACGCCGCGTCCGGCGACTGGGGCGGATCCACCGTCGCGTTCATGAAGGGCAGCAAGCATCTGTACGAGTCGGTCAAGTTCAACTCCTGGCTGAACACCGACCCGGAGGCCCTCGCGCTGGAGAACAAGCTGGGCGGCCTCTACCCGGCGGCCACCGCCGGTCTGGACCTTCCCGCACTCTCGCAGGGCGTCCCGTACTACAACAACGAGAAGATCTTCGACGTCTTCGCCGACTCGTCCAAGAACATCGACACCGGCTTCACCTGGGGTCCCACCCAGAAGACGGTGAACCTGGCGCTCCAGGACTCGGTGGCGAAGGCGGCGGCGGGCAGCGGCACGCTCACCGACGCGATCGCGGCCGCCCAGGCGGCCGCGCTGAAGTCGATGGCTGACCAGGCGATCCCGGCCACCGCGGGCAAGTGACCGCAGCATGACAGATATCGCACCCCGCGCGAGCCGCGTGGCGGTGACACCCGGAAGCCGTCGCCGCCACCGCGGCGGCGGCCCCCGGGCGGGCACCATCGCCGCGTTCCTGACCCCGTTCTTCCTCCCGTTCGTGCTCTTCTATCTGGTGCCGGTCGGCTACGCGATCTGGCAGAGCTTCCTCGTCGTGCGCCGCGGCGGCGGGCAGTACGGCACGTCGTACACGACCTTCGGCGGTTTCGAGCAGTACGCGCAGGTGTTCCAGAACACCGAGTTCTGGAACAGCATCGGGCGCATCGGACTGTTCGGCATCGTGCAGGTACCGGTCATGCTGTTCGTCGCGCTGATCATGGCGCTGCTGCTCGACACTCCCCTGCTGAAGCTCAAGTCGTTCTTCCGCATCGCGGCGTTCATGCCGTACGCCGTGCCCGGCGTCATCGCCGCGATCATGTGGTCGTATCTCTACTCGCCGCAGCTCAGCCCGCTGGTCGACGTGCTGAAGGGCATCGGCCTCCAGCCCGACTTCCTCGGGCCGGGCGCCGTGCTGTGGTCGGCGGCGAACGTCTCCACCTGGCTCTGGACCGGCTACAACATGCTGATCATGTACTCGGCACTGCAGTCGATCCCGCAGGAGCTCTACGAGGCCGCCAAGCTCGACGGCGCGAGCAACTGGGCGATCGCGTGGCGGATCAAGGTCCCGATCATCGCCCCGTCGATCGTCCTCACCACGGTGTTCTCGATCATCGGCACACTGCAGCTCTACGCCGAGCCGGCCGTACTGCGCCAGATCTCCTCGAACATCTCAAGCACCTACACACCGAACATGCTCGCCTACGCGGTGGCCTCCGGGAACAACTACCAGCAGGCCGCGGCGATCTCCGTGGTCATCGCCGTCATCACCTTCGTCCTGAGCTTCGGATTCATGCGACTGACCTCGAAGAGGGCCGGACTGTGAGCAATCAGCCCCTGATCCGTGAAAGCCGTGTCAGCCGCACGGCCGTCATCGCCCTGATGTTCCTCCTGGCGATCTACTTCCTGCTGCCGATCTACTTCCTGATCGTCGCGGCGACAAAGCCGCAGGGCGACCTCGCCTCCACCAACGGGCTGGCGTTCTCGCACTTCAATCTGTTCGACAACCTGAGCACCCTGTTCAGCCGCAGCGACGGCATCTTCGGCCGGTGGGCTCTGAACAGTGTGATCTACGCGGTGCTGGGCGCGGCCGTCGGAACCCTGATCTCCGCGCTGTGCGGCTACGCGCTCGCCAAGTTCACCTTCCGGGGCCGGGAGTTCCTGTTCTCGGTCATCCTCGGCGGTGTCCTCGTCCCCACCACCGCGCTCGCCCTCCCGCTGTTCCTGCTGTTCTCGGCGACCGGGATCGTCAACACGTACTTCGCGGTGTTCCTGCCCAGCATCGTCAGCCCGTTCGGTGTCTACCTCGCCCGTATCTTCGCCTCCGCCGCCGTGCCCCAGGAGATCATCGAGTCGGCTCGCCTGGACGGCGCCGGCGAGTTCCGCACGTTCTTCTCGGTGGCGATGAGGCTGATGACCCCGTCGCTGGTGACCATCTTCCTGTTCCAGTTCGTCGCCATCTGGAACAACTTCTTCCTGCCGATGGTGATGCTCCAGAAGGAATCGCTCTTCCCGATCACGCTCGGCCTCTACCAGTGGAACGGGCAGACCGCCCGCGCACCGCTCCTCCAGGAGTCCGTGATCACCGGTTCGCTGGTCTCGATCGTGCCCGTGATCATCGTGTTCATCCTCCTCCAGCGGTTCTGGCGCACCGGGCTCGCCACCGGCTCCCTCAAGTGACCTCGTACCACCGCTCCGCCGTCTCCCCCGTTGCCCCGCCGACACAGAAGGTTCCTTTCCCCATGCAGAACTCCGCGGTCTTCGTGCCCCATTTCCACTGGGACCGGGAATGGTACGAGCCTTTCCAGGTGTTCCGGCACCGGCTCGTCGCCGCTCTCGACACCGTGCTGGAGACGGCCGAGGCGAACCCGGACTTCCGGTTCACCGTCGACGGGCAGATGGCCGCGGTCGAGGACTATCTGGAGATGCGGCCGGAGAACCGCGACCGCGTCGTGGCACTGGTCGCCGGCGGCCGGCTCGCCATCGGGCCGTGGCTCATCCTGCTCGACGAGTTCCTCTGCTCCGGCGAGACCATCGTGCGCAATCTGCAGATGGGATGGGCGTCCGCGGCGGCCCTCGGCGGCTCGATGCCCATCGGCTATCTGCCGGACATGTTCGGCCATGTCGCGCAGATGCCGCAGATCCTGGCGCGCGCCGGAATCGGGCACGCGGCGCTGTGGCGCGGTGTGCCCGGCTCCGTCGACGGCCACGCCTTCCGCTGGCGCGCTCCCGACGGCTCCGAGGTGCGCACCGAGTTCCTCTTCGACGGTTACGACAACGGCCTCGACATCCTCCTGGTGCCCGACCGGATCGGGCGTGCGCTCGACGACTACGCGCGGATGACCGCCGAGCGGTGGGGTGACGATCCGCTGCTCGCGATGGCCGGCACCGATCACAACGCGCCCGACCCGCGACTGGCGGCCTGGCTGCGGCAGGCGTCCGGCGACGAGCGTGCCATCACCATCGCCACCCTCGACGAGTACATCCGCGAGCACGTACGCGACGAGGTCTCCGCCGTCGTCACCGGTGAGCTGCGCAGCCATGTGCGCGGCAACATCCTCCCCGGTGTGCTCTCCGTACGGCTCGCGCTCAAGCAGCGGATGGCCGTCGCCGAGCGCACCGTCGACCACGCCGAGCGGATGAACGCCCTGTGGTCCCGGCGCGACGACTCGCCCTTCCTCTCACTCGCGTGGCACAAGATCATCGAGTCGAGCGCGCACGACTCGGTCGTCGGCTCCGGCACCGACGAGACCGCCGAGCAGGTCGAGGCGCGGCTCGCCGAAGCCACACACACCGCGCGCGCGGTCCGGGACACGGCCCTCGCCGAGCCCGCCGCCCTGGTGCCGAGCGACGGCTATCTGGTCGCCAATCCGCTGCCGTTCCCGCGCACGGCACTGGTCGAGGTGGATGTCGCGGCCCCGGCCGAGGGAACCGTTGCGATCGCGACCGCCGCCGACGGCTCGACACTTCCTGTGCAGCTGGTCTCGAAGGCCCCGACCGTACTCAGCGACGAGCGCATGGACGCCTCGCGGCTCGAACGCGTGCTGCGCCGCATCCACCGCCGTGAGCTCTTCGGCCGTCTGATCGACCACTACGAACTCACCCCGGGCTCGCTCGTCTTCCATCTCGCCGAGGTGCCGGCCGGCGGACCGTTCGACCTGCTGATCCTGCGCCAGGAGGTCGCCGCCGCGGCCGCCGCGCATCCGGGTGAGTGGACGGTGCTGACGCTGGAGGAGGCCCGCGCGACCGCGCTCGTGCCCGTGCACGTCCCCGCCTCCGGGCTGGCGAGTTTCCGGGTCGGAGCGAGCGACCGGACCGACGCGCGGCCGACGGCGTTCGCACCCGCGACGGCGACGGCCCGCACACTGTCGAACGGACTGGTCGAGGTCGAGGTCGCCGCCGACGGCACGCTGGACGTGACCGGAGCCGACGGCACCGTACTGCGCGGAGTCGGCCGCCTCGTCGACGGCGGTGACCGCGGCGACAGTTACAACTACGCCCCGCCGGCACACGATGTGCTCGTGTCGCAGCCGGTCACGACCACCGTCGAACTCCTGGAGAACGGTCCGCTGCGTTCGAGGGTACGGGTCACCCGCGTCTACGAATGGCCCACCGCGCTCTCCTCGGAACACGACCTGCGCGGCGACCGGACCGCGCCGACCCCGGTGGAGACCCTCGTGGAAGTGCGCGCGGGTGAGCCGTTCGTGCGTGTCTCCACAGCGTTCCTGAACCAGTCCGCCGACCACCGGCTGCGTTTCCATGTGCCGCTGCCCGAGCCGGCGTCCGTGTCCGCGTCCGCCGGACAGTTCGCCGTCACCGAACGGGGGCTCACCGCCGAGGGCGGCTGGGGCGAATACCCGATCCCGACCTTCCCCGCGAGTTCGTTCGTGTCGGCCGGCGCCGCCAACGTACTGCTCGACCACGCCACCGAGTACGAACTCGTCGACGACGGCTCCGAACTCGCCATCACCCTGCTGCGCGCGATCGGCTCGATCAGCGTCAACATCCATCCGCTCCGTGACGAGCCCGCGGCGACCGAGATCCCCGCACCGGGCGCGCAGGATCTCGGCGTGCGTATCGAGAACCGTTTCGCCGTCCTGCCCTCGGCGACCGGCTGGCAGGGCGCGAACGCGGTCGCTCTCGCTGAGGACTTCCGCAACGACGTGCTGGTCGCCCGCGGAACCGCACCCGCCGGAGACCAACTGCCCCCCGACACGGCCGGTGTGCGGGTCGACGGCGCGGACATCCTCGTCTCCAGCATCCGCCGTGTCATCGACGCCGACCTCGGTGCCGGCACCGAGGTACGGCTCGTCGCGATGAGCGACACGGGATCGACCGCCCGCGTGACGGGCGCGTTCAGCCGGGCCACCACGGTCGACCTGCTCGGCCGGCCGCTCTCCACGACGCCGGCCGCCGACGGCCTCGAACTCGCCCTCGGCCCATGGGAGATCCGAACGGTCGTGATCCGGTAGACGACGGCAGCGGCGGCGACGCACACCAAGGACGAGCCCAACCCCCCGATCACCTCACGGCGGCGCACCCGGCCGGCGTTCGGATCCTCCTGTCACCAAGAAAGAGTCGTGACCTCTTGCCCTCCGCACTTTCCGCGTACGTTTCGGACACCACACCAGGGCGTGGCGCGCTGCGCGCGGCGCGCTCGTGGCTGCACTCCGACGCCCCCTCACGTTCGCTGAACGGGCCTTGGCGTTTCCGTCTCTCCCCGACGGTGCCGGCGGCGGAGGATTTCGCGGCCGAAGGCTTCGACGACAGCGGCTGGGACAGCATCCCGGTGCCCTCCCACTGGGTGCTCCAGGGTGATGGAGCCCATGGCCGGCCGATCTATACGAATGTGCGGTTCCCGTTCCCGATCGACCCGCCTCATGTTCCGGACGAGAACCCCACCGGCGACTACCGCCGCCATTTCGACATGCCCTCCGACTGGTCGGACGCCGAGCGCGTCGTCCTGCGCTTCGACGGTGTCGAATCGGTCTTCAAGGTGTGGGTGAACGGCGAAGAGATCGGCAGCGCCGCCGGCAGCCGGCTCGCCCACGAATTCGACGTGACCTCGTCCGTACACCCGGGCGACAACGTCGTCGCCGTCCGGGTGCACCAGTGGTCCGCGGCCAGCTATGTCGAGGACCAGGACCAGTGGTGGCTTCCCGGCATCTTCCGCGATGTCACCGTGATCGCACGGCCCGCCGGGGGCATCGAGGACGTCTGGCTGCGAACCGGGTTCGACAACGGACGCGGACGGATCGAGACGGAGATCACCGCCGACGCGGCGGCGTTCCCGGTCACCCTCCGCCTCCCCGAACTGGGCGTCGAGCGGGTCTGGGCGACAGCGGCCGACATAGCCCCTCTCGACATCGACGGTGTGGAGCCCTGGTCCGCCGAGCGGCCCCGCCTGTACGACGTCACCGTGTCGACGGCCGCGGAGAGCATCGCCGTACGGACGGGTTTCCGTACGGTCGAGATCCGCGGCGACCGGTTCCTGGTCAACGGCCGCCGTGTCGTGTTCCACGGGATGAACCGTCACGAGACCCACCCCGAGCGCGGGCGCGTCTTCGACGAGGAGCACGCCCGCGAAGACCTGGCCCGCATGAAGCGGTTCAATGTGAACGCCATCCGCACCAGCCACTACCCGCCGCATCCACGTCTGCTCGACCTCGCCGACGAACTCGGATTCTGGGTCGTCCTCGAATGCGATCTCGAAACGCACGGCTTCGCCGCGCTCGACTGGGCCGGCAATCCGAGCGATGACCCGGCGTGGCGGGCCGCGTACCTCGACCGCGTCCAGCGCACCGTCGAACGGGACAAGAACCATCCCAGTATCGTGATCTGGTCGCTCGGCAACGAAGCGGGAACCGGCAGCAACCTCGCCGCGATGTCGGCGTGGGTCCACGCCCGCGACACCGGACGGCCCGTGCACTACGAAGGTGACCACACCGGCGAATACACCGACATCTACTCGCGCATGTACGCGTCGGTGCTGGAGACCGAGCAGATCGGAACCGACGGTTCACGCTCCCCGCTGCTGAACTGCACACCCGCGCAGGGCGCCCGGCAGCGCACCAAGCCGTTCCTGCTCTGCGAGTACGCCCACGCGATGGGCAACGGGCCGGGAGCGCTCGACCAGTACGAGGCGCTCGTGCACGAGCATCCGCGGCTGCACGGCGGTTTCGTCTGGGAGTGGCGCGATCACGGCATCCTGACGACGGCCCCGGACGGCACGCCCTACTACGCGTACGGTGGCGACTTCGGAGAGGTCGTCCACGACGGGAACTTCGTGATGGACGGCATGGTGCTGAGCGACGACGTCCCGACTCCAGGTCTCCACGAGTTCAAGGCGGTCGTGCAGCCGGTCCGCTTCACCTTCGACGGCGACCACGTCGCGATCACCAATCTGCGGCACTCCGCCGACACGTCCGACCTGCGCTTCCGCTGGCGCGTCGAGCACGACGGGACGCCCGTGGATTCCGGGGACATGGAGGTCCCCGTCGTCGCGGCGGGCGAGTCGGAGCGCGTACCCCTGCCACCCGTTCCGGTGTCGCACGACGCGGAGACGTGGCTCACCATGGACGCGGTGCTGGCGGCCGGGACCGCTTGGGCGAGCGAGGGGCATGTGATCGCGACCGCCCAGCTGGACCGTTCGGCGCCCCGTCCCACGCCGGCTGTCCGGCCCCGATCCTCTTGGCGGCAGGGCGACGGAACACTCACCCTCGCCATCGCCGAGTTCACCGACGGGTCCCTCGTACGCCTCGCCGGCCGCGCCGCGGCGGGCCCGCGGCTGGAACTGTTCCGTGCCCCGACCGACAACGACGAAGGCACGTCCGACCAGGTCGAGGAGAGCGACGCCGGCCTCGCCGGGGTCTCTCACGCTCAACTGTGGCGCCGCGACGGTCTCGACCGGCTGACCACACGGCGGATATCCGTGGAACACACCGCGAACGCCCTGCGAACCCTCGACAGGGTCTCCGCGGCTGACTCCGCCTTGTCGGTGATGGTGGAGTCCGTCTGGTCGGTCGAGGGCGATGAACTCGAACTGCGTGTGGAGATCGAGCCCTCAAGAGGGTGGCCGACGGTGTGGCCGCGGATCGGGATCCGTTTCGATCTGCCCGACGGCGCGGCTCCCGTGGACGGCGCCGAGTGGTTCGGCCTCGGCCCGCTGGAGTCCTACCCCGACAGCCTCCGCGCGGCACGCACCGGCCGTTTCTCCTCCACCGTCCGCGGCCTCTCCGTCGACTACGCGCGGCCCCAGGAGACGGGTCACCGCTCCCAACTACGGCAGCTGGCGCTGACGAGCGGCGGCACCAGGGTGCTGCGCGTCACGACCATCCCCGACACGCAAGGACGCCGCCCCGGCTTCACGCTCAGCCGCCACACCCCACAGCAGACAGCCCGAGCCGGACACCCCTTCGAGCTGCCGGAGTCGACGACGAGTCACCTGTTCGTCGACGCGGCCCAGCACGGACTCGGCTCACGTGCCTGCGGACCTGACGTATGGCCCGAGTTCGCGCTTCGCCCTCAATCCCGCACGATCAGGCTCCGCATCACGGCAGGCGACTGACCTTGCCCGGGTGACACAGGCTGTTCGTTGGACGGCGCGAACACCGCCCCGACCACGGATCGCGCGGACGCGACCCGCCGGATGCGCGCGCCAGAAGGAAGCCAGCTCGCGCGCACACCGGCCGACTGCCCCAACACCCCGACGAATACGACTCCGCACGCGGCCTCACGC